>NZ_JAFEMR010000007.1:0-200571 GCF_016892495.1 Bacillus sp. RIT 809
AAAATTATCAGCACGAATGATAATTTTTATAAAAAAGAGAGTCTCATTTTTCAATGAGACTCTCTTTTTTATATATTTAAACAGAATTTTCAGCTCTATCATTCAAAATAAATACTCGAGTGAAAACCACCATAATTACTACAATAACTAAAAAATATAGGGGCATGACTACTAAGGAACCTGTATGCAGCTGGCTCATTCCCCA
This sequence comes from Bacillus sp. RIT 809, assembly GCF_016892495.1. Classification (NCBI taxonomy): domain Bacteria; kingdom Bacillati; phylum Bacillota; class Bacilli; order Caryophanales; family Bacillaceae; genus Bacillus; species Bacillus sp. RIT 809. The sequence goes on from NZ_JAFEMR010000007.1 coordinate 206, forward strand.
AATTGTCAGCGTGACTATTATATAGTACCCTAAGCTAAATAATGCGCCTGCTGTACCAATGACATTTTGAAAATCTACTAATGCTAGACTGAGACAGTTAGGTAACGCTATCCCAATTCCTAATAGCAATATAAACATCGCTACTAAAAATCCAATCATATATAGTATATTCGGATTTGATCGGATGGACGTAATAACAGATAACACGATAGCTCCCCCCGTCATTACAATACAACCTATATATATGATTTTCTCCGGTTTATACATAGGCAGTAACCGTTTTGAAACTTTCGCTCCAATAATAGAAGCAGACGCAACTACAATTCCTAGAAATCCGTACATACTAGGTGATAACTGAAAGTATTCAATAAAGATAAACGGCGCTTCTGCATAATAGCTAAATAAAACACCATTTGCTCCCCCAATTAATAACCCATATGTTACTACTTTCGGATTTGTAATTAATCTTTTCGCTACTAAGAAAACATTTATTTTATCCGTTACTGTGTCCGTTTTTGTTTCTGGAAGAGAAACAAATGTATACAGAAAGATCCCAACACTCATAACAACTAAACTTAAAAATACTATTTTAAATCCAAACATTTGATCCAGAAAGCCCCCAATTAGCGGACCTATCGCTGGTGTAAAAGCAATGACTGCCGAAATTTGAGCGAACATAACATGGCGTTTATGCCCATCTACACTTTCACGAAGAATCGTTTGTGTCACAACTGATCCTGCACTTGCTCCAAACGCTTGAATAAAACGACTTAACAATAAAAATTCAATGGAACTTGCAATATAGCATAAGAAACTTCCAGCGCCATATACTACAATTCCAAGTAGCATCGCCCGGCGACGACCAATTATATCTGATAACCATCCAATAAAAAATACACCTAAAGCAAATCCAGCAAAATAAACACTAAGCGTTAACTGCACCTCATTATTACTTACGTGCAACGCCTTTGAAATGTCTGGTAAAGACGGTGTGTAAATTGTTTCACTAATTTGCGGAAATGCCACAAGAATAATCATTAACCACAGTGATGGTACTGAGACTTTTTTCATTTTTCATACCCTCCTATAACTTTGAAAATCTCAGAAATGAATAGACTTTCCTTAGCTACGGAACAGGAGGGGCCATTATAGAAATTCGATCATAAAACAACAAAGAAAACACCTCAATTACGCATGTTAATACTTATAGGAGGGTAATATTAACATTGATTTTACAATATAGTCTTTCAATTATATGATAGGTTGTATTTGTTTTCTAGTGTTCATGATCTGAATATTTGTTAGTACACGAATGTCCTTTCAATTCTCTCGGAAAATTAATACGATTTAAAAAGCGCAACTAAACAACTGAAACGCCCCTTCAATTGTTAAAATCAGTCTCACAATTGAAGGGGCGTTTTTTTTATTGCTAAATTTTCACTGATTGTTCTTCTTGATAGATAATTTCACCATCAATAATAGTTGTTTCTACTTTTAAATCTTTAATTTGGTTTGGATCGACACTTAAAATGCTGTCATTTAATATAACTAAATCCGCCAACTTTCCGGCCTCTATGCTTCCTTTTATCTCTTCTTCAAAACTCGCATAAGCACCATTCCATGTGTATAGTTTAATAGCTTCCATTACGCTTATAGATTGATTAGCACCAACCTCTATTCCAGACTTGGTTTTTCTATTTACAGCAACATGAATTCCTAATAAAGGATTATAGTCAGTAACTGGTGCATCCGAACCACCTGCTGCAATGATGCCACGATCAATAAAATCACGAGCAGCGTACATGTGATTCACACGATCACCATAGTGCTCTACATATATCTCTCCGAATTCATATGGAAATGGAGGATTTGGAATAGGAATCATCTCGAGTTTTTTCATTCTCTCTTGTAAATCTGGTGAAGAAATTCCCGCGTGCTCGATTCGATGACGGTGATTTTTTCTTGGTGATTCCTCTAGCGCCCTTTCTACACAATTTAAATACATTTCAATAGCTTTATCGCCTTGTGCATGTACAGTGATTTGATAACCTTTTTTATGCGCTTCACCTAAAACTCGGTAAATTTCTTCCTCACTATAATAAAGAATGCCATAATTGGTAGGGTCACTCGAGTACGACTTACGGGTTGCAATTGTAGGCCCAGTGCTACTTCCATCTGTAAACAATTTAGCTGGTCCAACTTTGAATCTCTCATCTCCGGTACCAGTTACCACACCAGCTTCGACCATTTTATTAACAAATTCATGGGAGTTATTTATTTGACATATCATTGCATATATTCGGACACGAATATCCCTACTCTTCACAGCTTGTTGTAGTAAACGATAACTCTCAGCTCCATCTCCACCTGCGTCATGTATACTTGTTATGCCCGCTGCAACGAAATGATCTGATGCAATTTTCACAGCCTTCATCATTTCACTTTCTGTATAACTTGCAACCTCGCTCATCCTCATATTTGCTGCTTCAATTAACTTTCCTGTAAGCCTACCTGCCTGATTCTTTTCAATAACCCCCCCACTCGTGTTCGGTGTGTTCTCGTTAATTTGCGCAATTTCTAATGCTTTGCTGTTCACCACACTTATGTGGTGGCAAGTACGGGTTACAATAATAGGGTGTTCAACTGAAATTTCATCCAGCTCAGTAATTGTTGGATAACGCTTTTCCTTCACAGCGGTTTCATTAAAGCCCCAAGCACGTATCCATTCACCTTTTGGCGTTTCTAATGCCTTCTTTTTCAGATCATCTAACAAAGCCTCGATAGAATCAATATGTTCAGCTTTACAACTGACAGCCAACTGATTTAGTCCATGAGAAATGATGTGAAGATGGGAATCAATGAATCCAGGAAGAAGCGTTTTTCCTTGCAGGTCAATTACATCCGTTTTTTCTCCTATAAAACTCTTAACCTCCTGATTTGAGCCAACAACTACGATGCGATTATCTTTTATTGCTACAGCTTCGACTACTGTATTCTTTTTGTCTACTGTAATAACTTCTCCATTTATCAATACAACATCAGCTTTCATAAACTCAACCCTTTCGGAATTACTCTTTTCGAGTAATTCATTCAGTATTTAAAGTTATATCTTTCAATAAGCTCTTCCGCTTTTTAACAAGATTTATCAATAATTAATTAAAGTTGAGTTAAACATTCTTTCATTGTTTTAACGATAAAAGTAAAGTCTTCCTCTGTGATGCTTAATGGAGGCGCAAGCTGCAAAATATTATTGTAACCTGCAACCGTGTCACCATTTTTACCAATAATTAGACCTTTTTCTTTACAAGCATTGATGACTTTGTTCATCTTTTCAATAGAAGCTGGTTCTTTTGTTTGCTTATCTTCCACTAGTTCAATGCCTAAAAGAAGGCCTTTTCCGCGAACATCTCCTACATTTGGATGTTCTTTTACATCCTCAAGTTCATACAACAGTCGTTCACCCAATTCTTTGGAACGTTCAATGAGTTTCTCATTCTCCATAATTTCTAAATTCTTCAAAGCTAAAGCACAAGCAGCAGGATTTCCTCCGAACGTATTCACATGGCGGAAGCGATCATAATCATCACTACCTACGAATGCCTCATAAACCTCTCGTCTAACTGCTGTTGCTGACAAAGGAAGATACGCACTTGTAATACCTTTTGCCATTGTAATGATATCTGGTTTAACGCCATAGTTCATAAATCCAAACGGCTTCCCCGTCCGGCCAAATCCACATATAACTTCATCACAAATGAGCAACGCACCGTGCTTCTCGCAAATTTCTTTTACTTTTTCCATATATCCATCAGGAGGCATTAAAATTCCGCCCCCGGTAATAATTGGCTCCATAATCACGCCGGCTACTGTTTGGCTTAACTCCCATGTCATGACACGATCGATTTCATCAGCACTTGCCAGTGTATGAACATCATCTGGATTTCGATACGTATCCGGCGGTGCTACATGCAAGAACCCTTGTCCGAGTGGTTCATATTTATACTTTCGCTGTGCTTGACCTGTTGCCGCAAGAGCCCCCATTGTGTTACCGTGGTAAGCACGATAGCGTGAAATAAACTTATAGCGTCCATGATCACCTTTTTGTTGATGATATTGACGAGCAATTTTAAACGCTGTTTCATTTGCTTCCGATCCACTGTTAGAAAAGAAAATGACGTATTCGTCACCAAGCCATTCATTCAATTTTTCTGCTAATTTAATAGCAGGAACATGACTTTGTGTCAGAGGGAAATACGGCATTTCTTCAAGCTGTTCAAAAGCCGCTCTTGCAAGCTCTTTTCGGCCATACCCAACATTCACGCACCAAAGACCGGACATACCGTCTAAATAACGGTTTCCATCAATATCCGTCACCCATGCCCCTTCTGCTTTTGTGATAATTAAATTCGTTGGATTAGGGGATGCTCCTTTCATTGCATGCCAAAGGTACTTTTCATCTGCTTGTTTCAAACTTTGTGTTTGTTCTGTCGCTTGCACAATCACCAACTCCATTCTATCTTTTTATGATTTCATATCATTCTTTCAATAACGAGCCGTAAGCATTTTCTTGCGAGTATAGAATTCTACGCCATCTTTTCCATTTGCATGAAGATCACCATAGAAGGATTTCTTATAACCTGAGAATGGGAAGAATGCCATTGGAGCGGGAACTCCAAGATTAACCCCAAGCATACCTGCATCAATTTCTTCACGGAATTCACGAATAGCTTTCGCACTATCGGTGTACAGGCATGCACCATTTGCGAATGGTGATGCATTAGCAACACGAATCGCTTCCATTAAGTCTTTTACGCGTACAATAGAAAGAACCGGTGCGAAGATTTCATCTTGCCAAATTTTCATTTCCTGTGTCACATTGTCAAAAATCGTTGGGCCAACAAAATAACCTTGGCTGTTTGCTGCATCGTCTTCACGTCCGTCACGAATAAGTGTCGCTCCCTGCTCTACACCGGATTGAATGTATCCGAGTGTCCGCTCTTTATGTCCTTCACGAATAACAGGACCAAGGAAAACACCTTCTTCCAGGCCATTACCAATCGTAATTGCATTAGCCTCTTGAAGCAGTCTATTAACGAGCTCATCTGCAACGTCTTCTTCCACGACAACAACAGCCGCCGCCATGCATCGTTCACCAGCTGAACCGAAAGCAGCATTTGTAATTTCTTTCACTGTAGAACTAAGGTCCGCATCTTTTAATACGATCGAATGATTTTTTGCCCCTGCAAGAGCTTGTACACGTTTGCCGTTAGCTGCTGCTGTTTTATATATATACTCAGCCACAGGTTGGGAACCAACGAAAGATACAGCCTTCACATCCTCATTGTCAAGAATGCCGTTAACGACGTCATGTGCACCATGCACAATATTTAGTACTCCATCTGGAAGACCTGCTTCTTTAAACAGTTCAGCTATGCGATTAGCCAATAGCGGTGTTCTTTCAGATGGTTTTAATACAAACGTATTTCCGCATGCAATCGCGAGTGGAAACATCCAGCATGGCACCATCATCGGAAAGTTAAATGGCGTTATTCCTGCGATTACTCCGATCGGGTAACGATACATCCCTGATTCAACACCGGTAGCAATATCGGGAAGTTGTTCTCCCATCATTAAAGTGGGTGCGCCTGCGGCAAATTCGACACATTCAATCCCCCGCTGTACTTCACCGTATGCTTCTTTATAACTTTTTCCGTTTTCCAAGGTTACGAGTTTAGCTAACTCTTCCCAGTTTTCAATCAATAGCTGTTGATAGCGAAATAGAATCCGAGCACGCCGAGGAACAGCGATCTTTCTCCATGTTTTGAATGCTTCTTTAGCAGTTGCTACAGCTCTATCTACATCTTCTTTAGTCGAAAGAGGCACACGAGCAATAATCTCTCCTGTTGCTGGATTTGGTACATCTTCAACATGTTTACTTGTAGATTCTATCCATTGTCCGCCAATATAATTTTTCAACGTTTGTACATTTTTCATTACTACCATGGTGAAGCCTCCTATTTTAAAATAACCGTCCTATGTATTTATTACACTCATAAAAGAAAGCGCATTCATTTGACGGTATGTAAACTTATTTGCATACATTTCTTCAACATTACTAATCTTAATCTTATCCATTGAATACATAGGAGCAGTCATCTGCTTAGCATTTGTCCACTCCCCAGTTCACATTATTTTAGATTAATCTCATGGTTCATCTTATAATTCTTTTTCAGAAATACTGGGCAATCCCATTCACAAACAAGATCCTTAGCTAAGGAAACGACCCAGTCCTTTGTAATATGATACTTTTTTCCATCAACAGTAATAAACACTTCACCGTCTGTCACATAGAAAACTTCCTGTTCTTCTACATGCCACGTTCCTTTATTCGGTTCGCCTACCCATGGTTCCCATGCGTTGGCACCTAGTTGCTCTGCTTCTTCTACTGTAAGTTTTTTCGCAAAAAACATGATGATATCCCTCTTTCTTATTGGTAATTTTGACGGAATACGTTCCTATAAATCTACTGTTTTAACATTGGGAGCTGTATTAACATTGGTAGCTTTTAAACGTTTGAACTCTTTTCTCATAAAGTATATGGCAATGAGAACACCTGGAATTTCTGCAGCAGGAGCAGCGTACCATACACCTTCTACACCCCAGAATTTCGGGAAAATAAATAGAAACGGTAACATGAACAACAATATTTTGCTTACACTAATAAACGTTGCGGACCAGTTTCTCTCTTGTGATTCGAAATAACCAGAGATAAGCAAACTAACTGCACTAAGCGTAAACAAACAATTGAATATAACTGTCGTCCAAATGCCCAGTTTCTGCAATTCAGGATTACCACCAGAAAAAAATGACACAATTGGATCTGCAAAAATAATTAGTATGGCTGTCACGATCACAAAGAAGGAAACCGTAAAAATGAGTCCCATCTTAATTGCTTGTTTCACACGATCAAGGTTGCCCGCACCGTAATTATAACTAATAATCGGTTGAAGTCCTGTCATCCCACCGAGCGCTGCTAAGGCGAGGAGATTTGTAATGTAACCGTTTTGAATTGTGAAAGCTGCAACGTGCAAACCACCACCGTAGCTTTGCAGTAAGTTGTTGGTGAAAATAATTGCAATAAACATCATGAACTGACTCGAGAAAGATGCAAAGCCCGTCCAAACCACTTCACCAATCTTCTTGAGATTAATCATCATATCTTTCATTTTCGGCTTAAGTTTTGTTTTACCAAACCAGAAATAAAAGATTAGGAGAGCAGGAATCGATTGCGAAATCGTATTAGCCCATGAAGAACCCATCATCCCCATGTCATACTTCACTACCATAATCCATTCCATAATCCCAGCAACCACCGCTGCGACTAACCAACTGTTCATTGATAATATAGGTTTTTCATCGATATTAGCTAAAATACTTAATACAACGGCCAATATCGTTAATGGCAACGAAATCCATAGCAGTCGGCTATATTGCACCGCATATGGAAGCGCTTCATCACTTGCTCCAAATAAAATCATAATATCATTTTCAAAGAGCAATCCAAGTATAGCTAACAAAGTGGAAAGGAACAGCGTAAACCATAAAGTTTGTCCCATAATACTTCTAGCTTCCTCTATCTTGCCTTTTCCAAGCCGAAGTGAAATGACCGCTCCGGCTCCCACACCTAAAAGAACACCAATCATACGGGTAATAACCATGACCGTAAATCCAATTCCGATCCCTTCGACTTCCAGCTCCTGAAAGCCACTGACGAAATAGCCATCAACAACCGATACAACTCCTAGAATTACGTTAGCCATAATTCCCGCCAAAGCAAACCGTAAATATAGTAACGGAATACTTTTGGTTCCTAGCACTGAATCATCCACCGGCTTATTCATTACTTCTGGTTGCTCTATTTTTGATGACGGACCGTTGTCCACTATTTTCATGAGCATATCCCCTTATAAATAATTTATATAGCACGTTTTGCTCAATTAATTCGCATACCAACCTACAGGATTGGCATGCTGGTGGATATTGATTTGCTTCGTTTCCATAAAATGCTCTAGCCCAACAGTACCTAACGCTCTACCGATTCCACTTTGCTTATATCCGCCCCAAGGACCTTCAACATAAGCAAGATGATAACTATTAATCCAAGTAATTCCCGCACGCAATTTACTAATAACACGTTTTGCTCGGTCCATATCTTCAGTAAATACAGCACCGGCTAATCCATAAATGGAATCATTCGCTTTTTGGATCGCATCTTCCTCATCTTTAAATTTCTGTACAACAAGGACTGGTCCAAAAATCTCTTCCTTAACAATACGCATATCTGCATTTACATTAGCAAAGATTGTTGGTGCGATGAAAAACCCTCGATCAAGCCCATTTTCTGTTAAACGTTTACCACCACAAACTAATTTTGCACCTTCTTCAATTCCGCTCTTTATATAATGTAAAACGTCATTCATATGAGACTCGGTTGTGAGAGCTCCCATTTCGATATTCTCGCTTTCTCCGTTTCCAACTACAATTTTATTCGCACGCTCGGCCAATCTTTCAACAAACTTATCGTAAATGGTCTCTTGTACAAGCAAACGGGATGCAGCTGAACAAACTTGCCCAGCATTGTGGAAAATACCAAACATCGCATTATCGACTGCGGTTTCAAAATCCACATCGTCGAACACAATAAGTGGAGATTTACCACCTAGTTCAAGTGTGATTTTTTTCATATTGCCCGCAGCTGCGCGCATAATACTTTGACCTGTTTTTGTTCCACCGGTAAAGGCAACTTTGTCAACATCATGGCTCTCTGCAAGCTCATTCCCAACCTTTGAGCCAGGTCCCAATACCAAGTTTGCCACTCCGTCCGGAAGTCCAACCTCTTCGATAATTTCAAATAATTTGAATACGCTTACAGGAGTGACGTCAGCAGGCTTAATTACAATTGTATTCCCTGCGGCAAGTGCAGGAGCAATTTGCCAAACAGCTAACATAAGCGGAAAGTTCCAAGGTACAATAAGTCCACAAACACCAATCGGTTCATGAATAATAATTGTTTCCGAAGAATCAGCACGAGTGTAGGATTCCTCTTTCATACCCCTGATCAAGTCAGCATAATAGCGGAAACATTGAATCGATACCGGAATATCTACATGGGTTGTTGCACGGATAACCTTACCGTTATTTGCAGTTTCCAAACGGGCAATTTCAGCTGTCTTCTCTTCAAGACGGTCTGCAATCTTATATAGATAGTCAGCTCTTTCATCAGCCGATAAATCCGACCAGATTCCGCTGTCAAACGCGTTACGAGCCGCCTTAATTGCTATCTTCGCATCATCTGCTGATCCATGAGCAGACGTTGCGATAACCTCTCCCGTTGCAGGATTGATAATGTTTCGTCTAGCACCCGATAATGCTTCTACCCATTTCCCGTCAATGAACATGTTAATTTCCATAAAGACCTCTCCTTTACGCGATAATATCTACCAGTTTGAAACCAATATGTGCTATATTGACCAACATCGCTTTCTGATTATAGAATGGGAATGATTTGAGGCGTTCCTTTTCAAATCGGTATCCACCTGCACTCCCCGTAACAATCCATTGTGCCAATAACTTACCAAACAATGTCGAGAGAGACGCGCCGTGGCCCGTATAACCCGTTGCGAAATATGCGCCTTCTTTGGATCTACCGATAACCGGGAACGTATCAATTGTAACCCCGATAAATCCACCCCACCTGTAATCAATCTTGCTTCCTTCTAGTTTTGGCATCATTTTAACCATAGCATCGTAAACATTTTGATAAACAGCATCACCTAAGTTTGGACGAATATCGCCACCGCCAAATATGATCCGATTATCTGGTGTGCGCCTGAAATAGTAAAGGAAACTGCTTGTATCAAAAACCATGCGATCTTTAGGAATGACGGCATTCACCACTGATTCTGGAAGCTGTTCAGTAGCAATAATACGTGCCGAAATTGGCAGTACGCCTTTATTCAGTTCAGTCATGATTTTTCCAGAGTAACCATCTGTAGCCACAATAATGTCTTTCGCAGTAACAGCACCTTTTTCTGTTACAACTTTCACACTATTTCGGCCGTACTCAATAGATAGTGCTTTCGAATGTTCAAAGATTTTTGCACCGATCGATTTAGCTGCTTCTCCCAAACCAATTGCATAGTTCAGTGGTTGGAACGAGTAACTCGAGTTGTCGACTAAGCAGCCATGATAATGCGGAGAATCGATCTCTTGATGCAACTGACTTCGATTAAGCACGCTTGATTCGTATCCGAAATTTTTGTTTAAGTATTCACTTTCATGTTTCAACCCTTCAAAATGCTTGGCTTTGTAAGCCGCCACAATATGACCTGTCTTTCTAAAGTTACAGTTGATTTGATGCTCGTCGATAATGTTTTTAACTAATTCAACACTAAGCAGCGAAAGATCGTTAAGCTGTCTCGCCTCTTCGGCACCATACTTCTTGGCAAGCTCCTGCATCGTTGACTTATATCCCGGCAATACCATCCCGCCGTTGCGACCGCTTGCGCCATATCCGATTGTTTCCTGCTCAAGGACAATGACACTCTTCCCTAACTTTTGCAAATGATATGCAGAAGAAAGACCTGTGAAACCTGCGCCAATAATGACAACATCCGCCTCTTCATTTCCTTCAAGAGGTTTTCCTTTGTCATAGCTGTTTGCAGTCGCTGTCCATAGTGAGAGAGTATCCATATGATCCATCTTATCCATAGCTAATCCTTCTCCTTTCGTGACATGTATGTTACAATACAGTCAAAAATATTCAAAATATTCACATTTATTGAATTAATAATATGACTTGGAGTTTCCTCCAAGTCAATAGCCATTTGAGAGTTTTTTGAAGTCATTTTGCGAAAAAAATGGAGTAACTCCACTTTTTTCATTGGGGGGACATCTATGAAAATTGGTACATTTGCGAAGCTTTTTCATGTTACGACTGATACCGTTCGTTACTACATTGAACTAGGATTATTAATACCAGACAAAAAAAACACCCAGTATCAAATGAACCAATTGTGTTTCGACGACATGGCTTTTATTACTGAGCTGAAAAAATTTCATTTTTCATTGATAGAAATCCAACGAATTTTATCATATCGGCGTGTCACAAACTTCTCAGATCATGAGGATATCGACTACTACAACAACTTGCTCATTGATAAAAAGGACGAGCTAACCAAGAAAAAAGAAGACATATCAAAAGCTATCCAATTGATTGAAAAAGCAGCTCAAACTAGCTCACCTTCATCCAAAGAAGAGAATATTACAGGAATCCCGCTTGACTTTGTAAATTTTCTCTATTGTCCGAAGTGCCGCATTCCACTTGAAATGGAAGATGTAACGATTAAAAAAGTTTACATTCACACGGGGCGTTTAACTTGTACCTGTGGATACGAGGCAGCTATCGAAGAGGGTATTATCATTACCGCGAATTTGTACGAGACGTCTCCTTATCCATCTTATTTTTACGATAAAGAAACGATTAAAGAGATCAATCCCAAAATGATTAACTTATTTGAAAAAATTAATTTTCAGTTTCAAAAAGTTTTACAAAATATAGATTTGAAAAACAAATTAATTGTGGAAACAAACGTTGACGCTTTTGTATCACTACCCAAATATATCGATGTTCTTGAAACAAGCGCGTCCTATGTATTCAGTGGCTATTCGCTTGCGATGCTCAAGAAGGTTAGAAACAGAATTGAGCGTATGAATCCGAAGCCACGCGTCCTTTATATTTTGAATTCCGATTTAAATCTGCCATTAAAACCGCTTAGCATCGATGTTTTTGTGGATAGTTTTTCAGTAACTGATTTTTCACTGCTCAATCCGCAGTTCCCAATTCACGTTCTAAAAAACTATTTACATAACAGTTCAACAATTGTCGGCGGATACTCATATTATGATAGTTCGGCCAAATCCTTGAAAAACATTTCAGCCTTATATCCAAATTCTCACGAACATATTTTACATCCAAAATACTTAGAAGAAAATTTATCAGGCCACGAATTTCAAATCACGCAAAGTGAAAATATCGGTTACTGTACAGATCCAGGACCTTATTTCGATTATCATGTAAGAGACGAAAAATTCCACATGCTCATGTATTTGGCTAGTACGAAACAATAGCACAAAAAAGCGCCATCACAAGTGATGGCGCTTTTTATATGTAAGAGATACTAGAAGATATCCTTCTAGCCTACTCCCATTTATAAGTCCAAAATTGTTCAAGTTGCAGCCATTTTAATGTTGCTGCATCTTTGTTTTTTATTTTTGCATGTGTTTCTTCAAGCATTGCTTCTGTTTGTGAACGATGCGCGCCTAGTGCAGCTAATTTATGTTCAAATACTTCACTAATATTATTTACAACATCCGGCTCACCGAGTACTGCTTCGCGATTTCTCGTAATCGCAACTGCATGAATGACTGGACGCTCTTCTTTTGGCATACGTGATACAGCGCGAACTACAGCACGGCCAAATGCATCATGATCTGGATGTACGCCGTGTTCTGGATAAAATGTAATAATTCGAGATGGATTTACTTCTTGAATAATCGCTTCAATTTTATCTGCAACAAAATCAACATCTTCAAATTCTAACGTTTTATCATGGAAACCAAGCATTCTTAAATCTTGAATCCCCATCGCTTCACATGCATCTTTTAATTCTTTTTCACGGATATTTGGAATCGTTTCACGGTTAGCGAATACATTTTTCCCCATGTTACGTCCCATTTGTCCAAGAGTACCGCATGCATATGTTACAGGTACTCCTTGATCTGTTAATAAGCGAATTGTTCCTCCCGCAGCAAATGCTTCATCATCTGGATGCGGAAATACAACAAGTACATGTCTCTCCATAAGTTTCCCTCCTTCTTACTTAAATGGCGTTAAGCTTAACTCAAGCGCTACCGCTAAGCGGCCTTGATTATCATGCCCTGCTAGTAATAAACGCTCTTTATCGTCTACTTCCCAGTGCGTAATGCCTTCTGCATATACCCAGCCATGATCCATTTTCAAACCAACTCGGTATGGGTTGGTTCCAGTTATTTTCCCGCGTTCAAAACGGATAATTGCATTTCGAATGAATGCTCCAACTGTCATCAACTTTTCATTAAAGTGTGACGCATACGCTCCGTTTGTTGTTTCTAAATGAATATATACATCTTTATTTACAAAACGTTCAATTTCATTTTGAATAAGAGAACTATCTTTTACTATTTCCATCGGAATTCACCTCTTTAAACCATTTTACGCAAAAATAATGTAAATTGCTATCTCTATATTAGAGGACAACGCTCACTTTTCCTAATAATTTGCACTGTGTTTTTTATATTTTTTATATGATATGTAAAAATCACATTTTTTCCTTCACTTTGTTAAATAGTTTTCTTTCTTTTTTGAATTTGCTACAATATATTTTATCCCGTGTTAATGTAGCGAGATACATTTCGACAATTGAATACATACTTTAAAGAAGGTGACATGCTTGGAACATTCAGCACATGAAGTAGCAAATTGGCAATATTATTTTGCAATTGCCGTATTTTTAGTCACGTACGGTTTTATTATTTCTGAGAAATTGAATCGTGCTGTAATCGCATTATTCGGTGCTGCTATTATGATTATTTTTGGAATTGTAGATTTACATACTGCTTTCACATCACATATTCAATGGGAAACGATCACCCTTTTAATTGGGATGATGATTCTCGTACATATTACGAGTCAATCGGGCGTATTTGAATTTGTAGCTATTAAAGCAGCAAAAGCAGCTGGCGGAAAACCAATCCGCATTTTATTATTACTATCCCTATTAACCGCTGTCGGTTCTGCATTTTTGGACAACGTAACAACCGTATTATTAATCGTTCCTGTTACACTATCCATTACACGTATTTTAAAAGTAAACCCTGTTCCTTATTTAATTTCAGAAGTACTATTTTCAAATATAGGCGGAACAGCAACATTAATCGGTGATCCACCGAACATTATGATTGGATCAGCTAATAAGCATTTAGACTTTAATGCCTTCTTATTAAACTTAGCTCCAATCGTAATCATTATTTCTATCGTTACACTTGGCATTATTTACTTCATGTATCGTAACAAACTAAAAACAACAACTGAGCAAATTAAAATACTAATGGCATTAAACGAAAAAGATTATATTAAAGATCAAAGCCTCCTTTTAAAATCCATTACAATTTTAGGACTAACTATTTTAGGCTTTATACTTCATTCTATTATTCATGTAGACGCTGCCGTTATTGCGATGACGGGTGCTACACTTCTTATGTTAATCGGTGTGAAAGAACACGATATTGAAGATGTATTTGCCCACGTTGAATGGGTAACTATTTTCTTCTTCGCCGGACTATTCGTTCTCGTTGGCGGGTTAATTGATATCGGACTTATTTCTTCACTCGCAAAAGAAGTACTCGACGTAACAAATGGCGATATCGGTTTCGCTGCCATACTTATCTTATGGGTATCTGGCATCGCATCTGCGACAATTGACAATATCCCATTTGTCGCAACGATGATCCCGCTTATTCAAGATTTAGCTACAGGACTCGGACTATCTGTCGATTCCCCGCAAATCGAAGTACTATGGTGGGCGTTATCTCTTGGAGCTTGCTTAGGAGGAAACGGAACATTAATTGGAGCATCAGCAAACGTAGTCGTTGCTGGTATTGCAAAACGTGAAGGACATGGATTCTCTTATATGGACTTCTTAAAAATCGGTTTCCCATTAACGATTATCGCATTATTATTATCACACGCTTATATATATTTACGTTACTTAATGTAAAAATTGTAGTGCATGAAATTATATCGGCGATTTTTAAAATATATCAATCGTTTCTCCGAATATATCAGCGATTTTCTAAATATATCGGCGATTCGATAACGAATATCGACTTACCGACAAATAACGACAGTAAAAAAGGTATGCAGCACTACGCCGCATACCTTTTTTCATCACCAAAATATACCTATAATTGCTAATCCACCTAAAATCATACCACCAATTTGTCCGATGATTGTTGGTGATAATTGAACACCTTTTCTCACTTCAACAACTGGTCTTTCGTGCCTTAGTTGCTGCACTTCACTTTGAAGTTGATGTACACTTCCGTGTAGTTCTTTAATTAGTTCTTTTAATTCAGCGCCCTCTTCGTTTACTGGTTTTGTTTTCTCCAAATTCATCTCACATAACCCCTTATTTTTCAATCAGTACACTGTAAATTTTCGCCAATTATCATTATATCTCCTGCATACTACATATATAATATGGAATGTACTTTTAATCTTGCAGCTCTATCCATTCATCCCGCAATATCCCCATAATCATTCGATCAAAACACTTTCCATCTCGCTGAACTACTTCTCTCATACACCCTTCCATCTGAAAACCCATCTTTTTATACAACGCAATGGCAGCTTTATTATAAGAAATAACATCGAGGCCAACGCGGTGTAAATTCATTTCATAGAACGCATACTTTAAAATAAGATGCAACGCTTCTCTCCCATATCCTTTTCCTCTATCATTTGCATCGCCTATACCAATTGCTAATAAACCTGTTCTGTTATTCCACTCTATGCCGTGAATTGCAACAAAACCAATTAAGCGATCATCTTGAACTGTTCTTAACATGAAAGAAACACTATTGGATCTCCGTCCCTTTAATAGCCCATCACTCGCTATTTCATGTAATGATTGCGGGAATGCCAAATCTGTATCTACATTTCTTAAATATTCACTATCCTCTTGCCACATAGCCATTACTTCAGCATCTGCTTCTCTAATAGCTGATAATTTAATAGTTTTATTTTGAAAAAGATTCATCGTCATTTCAAACTCCCCCTTTATTTAAATAGCGGGGACAATTATTCTAGCCTATTTATCCCGCATTAACGGGCAGTAAGACTCCCACCTCAAAATTCAGCTGGAGCAAAGATGTTAGGTGGGAGATCAACTGCCCGTAAACGCCCGATTGGTGAGGGCTGATAATCAGTGGGGGATGAACAAAACCCCCACTGATTAAAGTTTCACTTTATCCCCTTGTTCCATAAACTGTTGTATAAACGGGATACTTACAATAAGCGCTGACATTGGCACATCTCCCTTGCATTAAATTAACTTCATTTTACATTTTTTTGTTTTTTTAAACAAATCAATTCTAGTTTTCTATTATTTAGAACTATAGTATACTTAATTATTCTTCAGATTATTCAATTAAAATAAGAACTCGCAGAAGGTGAAACGATGTTTTATATAAAACAACTACTCTATTTCACTTACGAACAAGCATTATCCTGTTTGTTTCCAGTCGTAATTTTTTTAACACTAGCCCTTTCAAAAATCATTTCTATTTCAGGGTTATATCGCTATGATTTCATACTCATCGTATGTCTTCTTATGCAATATATAATGTATAAAACGGGACTTGAAACGAAAGACGAATTAAAAGTAATTACTGTTTTTCACCTTATCGGACTTCTACTAGAAATATATAAAGTGCATTTTGGATCATGGAGTTATCCTGAGGAGGCGTATTCAAAAATTTTCGGTGTTCCGCTATACAGTGGTTTTATGTATGCGAGTGTCGCAAGTTACATATGCCAGGCGTGGAGAAGATTGCATTTGCAAATGTATTATTGGCCAAAGGCTATTTTTGCCGTGCCGTTAGGAGCTATGATTTACTTCAATTTTTTCACACATCATTTTCTATATGACTTTAGATGGGTATTAACTTTACTATTATTCATTGTTTTCTTTCGCACATTTGTGGAATTTTCATTACAAGGCGTTACATATAAAATGCCGCTCGTACTTTCCTTTTTCCTTATCGGATTCTTTATTTGGATTGCAGAAAACATCGCTACCTTCTTCGGAGCATGGCAATATCCAAATCAACAGGAAACATGGAACCTCGTTCACTTAAGCAAAATTAGCTCATGGTTTTTACTCGTTGTCATTAGCATTATGATTGTTACACAGCTCAAACATTTGAAGCAGTCGAAAGGATAATGCTGATTACGTTAGAAATATTAGAATTAATTAATTTTCTCTACTTGCTCAATAAAAAAACGAAATCCATCTGGGATTTCGTTTTTTTAAGCAATTAAATTCAAAACTATAGAGATTTCACAAGACGTTCCATCGCCTTCATTTGACCAATATGATCCGCTTCATGATAAAGCATCATACCGTAAAGCTCCCCTACTGTTTCCAATCCTAAGAATGGCTCTGGAAGTTTATTTTCAAATGCTTCTGCTGGAATTTCATTAATGCGCTTCGCTTGCTCTTGTAACTGAGACTTTAACACTTCTAATGATGGCCCTTCTGTTTCCCATTTAGATGGTCTTGATCCATATCCAAACATACCTGGATATTCACTTGGTAAATGTTTAAATTCTCTTCCAAACATGAAAGTCTCTGCTGCAGATAACACGTGACCGATATGCCAGCGGATTGTGTTATTAAAGCCATCCGGCTGCTTATCCGCAGTTTTGTCATCTAAAGTTTCCATAAATTTAAGTAATGCCCCACGCGTTATTTCAAATTGTTTCAAACCAACTATTCTATTCATTTTATCGTCCCCTTTTTTATGTACAGTTTATTATGAACTAAAAATGTTCCACTTATTAAAGTTTCACTTTGTTTAATCTATCAGAAACCATTAAGAAATACACCTAATATGCTTACTGAAAACTATAAAAAAGGTCCACTCCTCATAAATATAGAATTACTTACTGCACAAATATTTCAGTAAACAAAAGAGGAGTGTACCCACATGTTAGATGTTTTAAAACAACAATATAATCTTATTAGTTCTACAAGGGAAAATCTATTTACATTTTTGGAAGAAATTCCACAAGAAAAATTGCACAGTACGGTTCCTAACTTCGGAAGTGGCAGCATTATAAAAACCCATATTCATGTAGCCGATTGCTATCGATACTGGCTTGGAATATTCGCATTTAACCAAAAACGAGCAGATTTTTCATTTGCTAGCGATTATGAAATTGAACATGCAGATGTCAAAAAAGTCCGTGCTAGGTTTAAGTTAGTAGATGAGACTGTACAACGCTTTTTAGATGAATACAATAACCGCTGGCTCGAAAATATAGCAAATGAAGTGAAATGGCAAAAAGAGCCTTGGAGCACAACTCCACTATGGCTTTTAACTCATACGGAAACACATGAATTTCATCATAAAGGACAAATCGTATCTATGGCTCGCCACCTTGGATATACTCCTCCTGATACAGACCTTAGTTGATTCAATTGTTCTAACAAATGAATTACTATAACTGTCGTTAGCATTGTTTATGTATACGGAAAGGCTCTTCATTCTTTTTGATGTTGTTTATAGTTTTGCAAATTTTTTTGCGGCACAAACTTGTATTATATTTTAATTATGTTTGTGTCGTGTTCTTATTAATTAGTTTCATATCCATAAAAAATATATTAATATGTTTCCTTTTATTATTTCAGTTACCTAATCAATAAGAGGTTCTTTCTTTTTATTATGACTTTACACACGATAAATACGAAAATTCCGAAAATAAAAGTTAAAAATGCTGGTAACACTTTATCATTTGGCACGTACACACTCCAAAAAGAATTAAGAAGCGCATGAAAAATTAGACACATAAAAATACTTTTAGTTGCGTTAATAATTGTAGTTAATAAGAAAGATACGGCAATTGTCGTAATTATAAAGGCTATAAAATCCCTTTGAGTTTGACTCGTACCTGGAATAAACCATAACGGCCAGTGCCAAATAGCCCATATAACGCTCACAATAACCGTACTAAAAAATGCCGAAAACCTTTTCTGAAGGGCAGGTTGTAAGAACCCTCTCCATCCGATTTCTTCAAGACCGCCACCAATAATCATTATTGGAAAGCTAAGTAATGCCACGTATAATGGTTTTTGCATCGTTGCTCCACCAAATATCGTTGGAAGATAACAGCTAATAAAAGCTAGAACAACAATTAGAACATACCATACAAAGTGATGCCTAGGATTAACAATATTTTTAATAAACACTCTGAACTCTTCTTTTGATCCATATTTTTTCTTTAAACTAATTGCAATGATTGATGGCATGATCCTCCGAAAACAAATAATATCATCGCTAACGGTGTACCAAATGTCGTAATGTTTAATTTTATTAGGCTAATTAATAGCCCCCATAGTATCCATGTAAATATAAAAGTGCGTATTACATATCGTTTAATCTCATTCCCCATTTACTTGCCTCCTTTATTTTAATTAGAGCATAAATTTAGAGATATGAAAATCACTTATGCTAAATTATTCCAAAACATTAAAGGAACCTCCCTA
This sequence comes from Bacillus sp. RIT 809, assembly GCF_016892495.1. NCBI lineage: Bacteria > Bacillati > Bacillota > Bacilli > Caryophanales > Bacillaceae > Bacillus > Bacillus sp. RIT 809. The sequence continues at coordinate 19,633 of NZ_JAFEMR010000007.1, forward strand.
CTCTATCAGGCTTTTCTGGATAGGCCGACTCCTACCTACTTTGCTTCGGTCAAAGTTCGAAGTTGGAGTCTCACTATCCGTTAATACGGGATAAACAATCAAAACATGCTCTTGTAAAGTGACAATAACGTTATTTAATTCTTGTTTAACTACGGTGCAAATTAGTGGTACATGCTTATTTCCCACTAAAAATATCTATAAAAATTCATGTTCATTTAAAAGCGGAATGAAAAACAATAATAATGATATTAGCAAAAAGTTTGATGATGTATTTTGTTGTGTATAAAACTTTTATTATTTGTTTTAGGTATACCATGCCATTATAAAATTCATGTAATATCAAAGTAAGAAACATACTTTTCAAACAATACAAAAAATAAAACTCTTCTTCAATATAGATCAAAAATATTTATATACTCTATCACCAACCTTAAGGAGAAATTTATAATGAGATTAGAGAGTGAAAGAATTTATTTAAGGCCTCTTTGCGAACTAGATGCATCCATTATATTAGAAAGTACGATGGATACAGAGATACGTTATATGACTGGAACTAAGCCCACTTTTTCATTGGAGCAAATTAAGACACATATAGACCATATAAATAATGATTCAAGTCGCTATGATTTCGCTATTTGTTTACAAAGCACTGACGAAATGATTGGAGAGTTGTCGGTTTTAGATATTGATGAGGAGAACAAAAGAGCAGGATTCAGAATATCAATGCTTTCCATAGCATTAACAGGACAAGGCTATGGAACTGAAGCTATTAAAATTGTTTTAAGATTTGTTTTTGAACAACTATCATTAAATCGTTTACAGTTAGAAGTATTTAGCCATAATTTACGCGGAATTAGAGCTTATGAAAAGGTTGGGTTTGTAAAAGAAGGAACCTTACGTCAATCCTTATTTTATAACGATACGTACTCGGATGAAATTATTATGGCAATACTTAAAAGTGATTATAAAAATATGCTATAAAGAACCGATACTTGTTTCATCCAAGTATCGGTTTTCTCAATACAAAAGTGCTATTCTTCTTTCGTATAAAACAAATATTTCTCCATTTACTTCTTTGTAAAAGACTCCCTCGTTACCTCAATGAATTGCTGTAACGGCGCTGTCATCCATTTATCTTTATGCCAAGCAATTTGCGTATAGATCGGAGTGATTGTATTCTTTAAGACTAATTCCTTTATCGTCCCCTCTCGTATATCTTTTTCTACTACTATTGCTGGCAAAACTGCTATACCTAAATCTGCAATAACGCATTGTTTAATTGCCTCGACACTAACAAATTCAATCTTATTTGCTGGGTATACATCTTCCGTACGAAATAACTCTTCAAATAAAGTCCGATACGAGCAACCGAGTTCTGTTAGTAAAAGTGTTTCCTTCTCTAAATCTTTTATAGAAATGGAAGTTTGTTGAAGTAAATGATGCGTAGGAGCAGCTACTACTTTTAATTCTTCTTTCATAAGTGGCTCCACATGTAAAACATCTTCTGTTTTACATTCGTCTAAAATAAATACAAGGTCTACTTTCCCCTCCATCAATTGCGCTTTCGCATCTTTATTGGAATGCGCTGGTTTAAATATAAGCTTTATTTTGGGGAATTGTGCTTTAAACATCTTTAATATGGAAGGGAGCCTATATGTACATTGACTTTCTTGCGCACCAATTATTAACGTACCTGCTATTTCCTCATCATCTTTCACAGCCATTTTCGCTTCGTTACTGAGCGCAATCATCTTATCGGCATATAGTTGAAACTTTCTTCCTGCTTCAGTTAAGAAAAGGCGTTTTCCCAATCTCTCAAATAACGGCGTACCAAGCTCAGACTCTAACGTTTTAATTTGCGCTGTCACGCTCGATTGTGCAAAGTTTAATTTCTTCGCAGTTTGTGTAAAATTCAAGCTTTCCGCCGCTACTTTAAATGTAATTAATTGTTTTATCTCCATTTATCATCCCTCTTTCCAATCGGTATTTCCGATTGATTTCATCGAAATAATCTTCTTTTTCTATTGATATTTGTATTGTATGATAAAGAACATCTACAAACAATATAAATGGAGGTATTCCATATGAAAGCACTTTATTTCGAAACATTCGGAGACGCTGATGTACTACAATATAAAGAAATAGCTGATCCAATCATAAATCCAAATGAAATTCTTGTTCGCATGCAAGCAATTGGTTTAAATTTCGCTGATATTTATAGACGCCGCGGCGATTATCATCTCGCTGGTAATCCGCCTTATATATTAGGTTATGAAGGGGCTGGTATCGTTGAAGAAGTAGGAGCTGACGTTACTACTATCAATCCTGGAGATCGCATTGCATTTGCTGACGTTCCATTTGCAAATGCGGAATTGGTTGCCGTTCCATCTGAAAAAGCAATTCCACTTCCAGATTCTATTTCTTTTGAAACAGCCGCTTCTATCTTATTACAAGGATTAACAGCACATTATTTAACGAAAGATAGCTATCAAATAAAACAAGGTGATATAGCTTTAGTACATGCCGCAGCTGGTGGTGTTGGTCAGCTTCTCATCCAAATGATTAAACTACAGGGCGGAACAGTAATCGGTCTTACGTCATCAAAAGAAAAAGCACAGATAGCAGCGTTAGCCGGTGCCGATCACGTATTTTTATATACCGAAGCATGGCATACGAATGTACTTGAAATAACTAATGACGCTGGCGTAAATGTTGTGTATGAATCAGTAGGTTCTACATTAGAAGAAAGCTTTAAAGCGACTAAAATTGGTGGTACTGTCGTATTTTACGGAATGGCCGGTGGTAATCCTGCGCCAGTTGATCCACGTATGCTTATGGATACTTCGAAAACTTTAACTGGCGGAGACCTTTGGAATGTACTTATATCTTACGAAGAGCGAAAAGAGCGTTCCTCTCAACTATTCGAATGGATTGCGAATGGAAAATTAAACATCGCGAATCCTACTACATTCTCTTTACAAGATGGTGCTCTTGCACATGAATTATTAGAGAGCCGAAAAAGTACTGGGAAGATTTTATTAATCCCATGATTCATCTAACTAAAACAGGAAGCTAGATTTTGCTAGCTTCCTGTTCTTATTTCTATTTGAGATATTATTATATTTCCACACTTTCTTTTCCTTTTTCAACATAACTCATATCCCCAACCGATTCGACTGTATACTTCCCATCTTCATATAAAACTTTCGTTACACTTGCATTTTCCACTCCAAGTTTTGTTTTACTACGATCCAGCATTTCTATTAATGCAGTAATCAGAAGTCCATGAGCTACAACTAAAACGTTGCCTCCACCATTTTCAGCAGCTTCTTCACTAATCCTATTAATTTCTTTTTTTATACGAGTAGAAAATACTGCCCAATCTTCTGCCTGTTTTGTAGGGTCTGCTGCTCTAATCAGATTAATAACTTCTTCAATAGAATACTTCATGAGTTCGTCTGGTGATGTAACACCTGCAGCTTTTCCGATAGCATCCCACATAATTTCAACTTTTTCGCCTTCAAAAGTGCCAAAGTTCAATTCACGTAAATCTTTTCTTGTCTCAAGTTTTAACTTTGATTGCTCATTATATTTTAATACTAAATTAGCAGTTTCAATCGCTCGACCGCTATCACTACTATATACACTAGTAAAATGAGTATCTTTTAATCCCATTCCTAGATTCGCGGCAACTTCAACACCTTTTTCTACTAACGGAGAATCCGCCCAACCTTGCACGCGATGATTCGCATTTAATATTGTTTTACCGTGTCTTGTAACATATAACGTAACTAATTTCCCATTACTATCTGTTTCTCGCGTCTTCATCATATTCTCTCCCTTTACATTTCTATATCAATCTTATCATCTCAATTATCCATCGCGCAAAATATACGTAAGTAGATCTGCTTACTAAAAAACGCTATCTTTCTGTACATCCCTACAAAAAGATAGCATTTTTTATGATTACATTTCTTAATCGGTACTTTTATTCAGAAAAAGCACTCGAATACTGAACAACCCCTTCAACACCTTGAAGAGCATTCTCTCTAAGTTCCATCACCATAAACACTTCATCTGGCACTTCAAATGGTGCTTTTATATTCCAATCACTTGCTTTCTTAAAACCAAATTTCGGATAGTACTCTGGATGCCCTAATACTACAACTGATCCATATCCAAGTTCTTTCGCTTTTTCTAGCGCCGCTACGATAAGTTTGCCACCAATTCCTTTTTTCTGATGGCCTGGAGCAACTGATACTGGTGCCAGTGCTAATGAATCTACAGTAGTCCCGCCTTGTTCTATTGTAATTTTGGATAACATAATGTGCCCGACTATTTCCTCATCTACCGCAACGATTGATAACGCTGGAACAAATGCGTCACATTCTCTAATACGTTTTACAAGTTCATGTTCTTTTTTATCACTAAATTCTTCATTTAAAAACGCTTCTTTTACAACTTCTTCAGTCTTACTATAATCATTTTGTTGTTCTTGTCTAATCTTTATCACTTTATATTACCCTCTATTCTTTCTAATTTCTTTTTCAATTTTACGAAGCGCTTTTTTCGATCCGCGCTCAATATCGTGTTGCATTTTTCTTTCTTTATAATCGACAAATAACGTATTTAAATCGTATCCATCTGGATATAATTCCTTTGCTGCCACGTCTAAAGTAATACGTTTTACATTCACTTCAGTGAATTCACCGTTATAATATACAACGACATTATAGAAATTATCTTTTTCCTTATATACGATTCCGAAATCGTTATGATCTAATAATTTCACACGGTCGCCAATCTTATATTCATAGTGATTTTCTCTTTTTTCTTGCACGAATTTCGGTTTTCTAATTTTGCTTTCATTCACTTTTTCTATAGCGTATTCTTTATTTCCCATATACTCTTTCGCTCTTTGCAGTACATGTTCTTTTACATTCATTTTATTTGCAATCCAAAGTGCATTACTTTCACCAGATTTACCGATCACTAATTTATAAAGAGGCTCCAATGTCTCACTATTAAATTGCATTGCTGCGTTCATAAAATCACCATGCATTTCTGAAAATCGTTTAATTTCTCCGTAATGCGTACTCGCAATTGTAATACATCCCGTTAGATAAAATTCTTCTAAAATAGATATCGCAAGCGCCGCACCTTCATTTGGTTCTGTGCCGCTTCCTATTTCGTCAAATAGTAGTAACGTATTATTATTTGACATCCTCATAATTTCAGACAGATTTTTCATATGAGATGAAAATGTACTTAGTGCATTTTCAATACTTTGATTATCACCTATATCTACAAACACATTTTCGAAAATAGCAATTTCTGTTTCTTTATCTCCAGCAATGTGCAAGCCAGACATTGTCGCTAATGTTAAAAGTCCAATTGTTTTTAACACAATCGTTTTCCCGCCCGCATTCGGTCCTGTAATAATTAAACTACGGTACTCTTGACCGATTTCAAAATTTAACGGTACAACTTGCCCTGTTAAAAGCGGATGCTTACAATTCACTAAATGAATGTGACCATGATCGTTTAACTTCGGTTCTATTCCATCGATACTTTTACTAAACTTCGCTTTCGCAAATACCATGTCATATTGACTAATCAGTTCCATATTAATTTTTATATGATAAATATTTTCTAATATCATTCCTGATAAAGTCGCTAAAATTTGATACTCTTCCATCGCTTCTTCTGCTTTCCAACTTGCTAGTTCCGCATTTAATTTTGTAACCGTATGTGGTTCTATAAATACAGTAGAACCTTTTGCAGATGCTTCAACAATACTTCCTGCAACTTGATTTTTATAGGTAGATTTGATTGGAATCGTATAGCGATCATCCTTTTTACTAATAAAGAATTCCTGAATATACTTCTTATTTGCACTACTATTTAAAAACTTCGTTAAACGTTCTTTTATTTTTCCATCTACAGAATCAATGTTATTTCGAATTCGTTTTAACTCTTTACTAGCCGCTGCATCAATGCTATTTCCTTTAATTGAAAAGTTAATTTCCTCTTCAATACTTTTAAATTCAGTCATTGAATTTGCATAAGAAGCTAATACTGGCGCAAAAAATTCTTTATCTAGCATAAACTTTTTAATCTTTCGACACCCACGTAAAAAGTCTGAAACGCTCACTAACTCTGCTGGATCTAAAATCATCCCTTTTTCTAATTTTTGAATTGTACTAGCGATATTGGATATTCCGAAAAAAGGCACATGCCCTTCTGCATCTACTATAGCTCGTGCTTCTGTCGTTTCATTTAAGCGATTTCTCACTACTTTTATACTCGTACTCGGCTCTAATTTATTTAATAATTCCTTACCTAAACCACTTACACAATAAGATTTCACTATTTCCATTAATTCGTTATATTGTAACTTTTCAAAAGTCATCGTATTCATTTTGTTTCTCCTCACTATGATTGATTTCTATCATCAATGAAGATACCTACTCATTAGATTCCAATGAATTCTATATTATTTAATTACCATTTTTATACATTAAAAATATATACAAAAAAGCTGCGGGGATACCGCAGCTTTTACATTTACAAGGCAAGTGTAATAACGTATAAGGAAATAAGCCATCTAAAAAGTATATGGCAATCCCTATTATTACAAGCTTTATAAAGTATTGTAGGTATCTTCATAGGTTTCGAAATAAATCCATGACAAAATTAGGGGTATGATGTACATAAAAATCCCCTGGTCTTATCCGATTTATTTCATTAAATTTTTCCTATTTAGTACCTACCGCACTCACAAAAAGCACCTCTCATTAATTTATATTTTAGTCATTGAAATCTAATTTATTGAAATCATCATACTATATGTTTTACAAGAAGTAAAGGTGTCATACTTTAATAACTATGCAGAATGTAAAAAAGAAGAGGAAAACTTATATTTCAGTCTGCCCCTTCTTTTTCATCATAAATTTACTGCTGAATATATATTGAAACAGAGCCTCCATTTACATGGAACTGCCCCCATCCATCTTTATTAATTGTTACAGTATTTGTTTGATTACCCGTAATATCGTACCATACTTCCCCAGCGTTATTCTTTCCAACATCCATCCACTTTGATCCTCCTGGTCCGTCTGAGAGTAATGTCGCTAAACCAGAATTAGCATGTACACCATCACCTTCTCTTGTCCAGCCAATCACATCTGGATGGTCTAAATAATCACGCTGCGTACCATATGCAAAGTTTTTTCGTGCCGTCAAAATCGGATCAATTTTATCTTTTAACGCTGGAATTTCATAACTACTCTTTCCGCTTGTCCCATAGTAATCACCATAAAAAACTGAAGGATAGCCCTCTGCACGTGTTAAAATAAATGCATATGCCAACGGTTTAAACCACGGACTTACTACAGACTCCAATGACTGCCCAGGCTGTGAATCATGATTCTCAACGAGAGTAACTGCGAGTGCAGGGTGATTTTTCATTACTGTTCCATTTAAAATAGTTCTCATATCATAATTCCCATTTCCTGTTGAAGCATAATGAAAATTATAATGAAGCGGTGCATCGAACACAGATTGATTATAATTGACTTTCGCCAAATAATTATTTAAGGCCTTAATATCATTTTGCCAATATTCAGCTACTGTAAACATTTCTTTCTCTGTTTGCTGTCTGACATGATTTACCCAATCGCGTAAATATTCATGATCAATATGTTTAACAGCATCTAAACGAAAGCCATCTAAATTTAATTCATTCGCATACCACGTTCCCCAATTTTTCATCTCCTTCACAACATCAGGATGATCAAAATCAAGATCTGCATACATCAAATAATCATAATTCCCATTCTCGCTAGACACTTCCCAGTCCCACGCTTTACCTATACCCCTAAATTTATAAATTCGATTTAATTTCCTTCCTTCATCCCAATCCGTTCCGTCAAAATGATACCATTTCCATTTGAAATTAGAATAAGAATCTCCGCGTCCTGGAAAGTTAAACCCCGTCCATGCATTAATTTCATAATCACCTGACACTTCAATATTTCGATTGTTTCGGTCTACCTCTACAGCTGTTACGGTTTCAGTATAATCAGCCCCACCTTTATGGTTCATAACTACATCACCATACACATCTATGCTTTGCTTATGTAAAGCTTCAATTGCAGATTTCAACTGTGCTTTTGTCCCATATTTCGTCCGCACCGTTCCTTTTTGATTGAATTCCCCCAAATCATATAAATCATACGCTCCATATCCTACATCATTTTGTGAAGTCCCTTTATATGCAGGTGGTATCCATACAGATGTAATTCCTTTATGAGCTAAATTTTCAGCATCAGAACGCAAACGATTCCAATGATTCCCATCATTCGGAGCGTACCACTCAAAATACTGCATTAATGTTCCATTGTTTATCGTTGCTGCTTCCGCCTTATTCCCCTCATATATATTAGGAAAAAGTAAAATAAACAATAAACAGACTACCATAATCCTTTTCAACATATTTACACCATCCCCTTCAAGAAAACGTTTGCATAATTTATTAAAATTATTATAATATTCGTTCTACGGTTAGTAAAGTAGTAATCTTTTAATCTCTCACATTATTTTTCATGTAACTTCACATATTCCACAAGTATCTCAACATAGTTTGAAATTCACATCTTACTCAATTTTGTTTACAATTTACCTATAAAAGCATAACGGAGGGATTTCAATGACAGACTTTCAAAGACAATTTTTCGCACGATTAAATATAGAAGAAAAAGAAACTGTTTCATTTGAAGGTTTACCTAGTATTATGTATGCAATGTCACAATCTGTCCCTTTTGAAAACTTAAATATTCTCGAAAACAACTTTACAGAAATATCAAAAGAAAATCTTGAGCAGAAAATTTTATTAAACAACCGTGGCGGCCTTTGTTATGAACTCAATCCGACTATGTATTACTTCCTTAAAGACTCTAAATTCGATGTTCATCTCGTTTCAGGAACAGTTTATAACAATGCAAACTCTATATGGGCTGTGGATTCTGGACATATCGCAACAGTTTTAAAATATCATAATGAACTTTACTTAATTGAAGTTGGATTCGGATCATACTTACCTCTTGCACCTGTCCCTTTCTCAGGTGAAGTCGTTCACTCCGTAACAGGAGATTATCGTATTCGCAAAGAAACGACTGAAAAAGGCAATTATATTTTAGAAATGCGTAAAAATAATGAGTTTCTAGATCAATCTTCTACTAATGATTGGACAGTAGGTTATGCATTTCACTTGGAAGAAGTAAATGTGGAAAAAGCAAATGCAGCACAAAAAATTATCGTTGAACATGAGGGTTCCCCTTTTAATAAAGTACCTCTTATTGTAAAACTGACTGAAAATGGGCATGCCTCTTTAACGAAAGATAGCCTTACAATAGCGAAAAACGGTAAAAAAACGAAAGAAACAGTTACAGAAGAGCAATATAAAAATCTTTTACATTCAACGTTTGGCATTACATTAAACTTTTAAAGCCTCGCCATTTCCGGCAAGGCTTTTTATTTTCCAGCAGGGATTTTTTGCAATTTGTTGTATTTCATAGTTATATAGGAACATAACTACATATTTAGAAAGGAAATGATTATGACAGAACTTAAAGATCGACTACAAGTAGCTGATAAAGAAAAATGGAATTTAACGGACATTTACCATACAATTGAAGATTGGGAAAGCGACTTTCATAAAATTGAAGTATTAACGAATGAACTACACAAGTTTAACGGAAATATTCACGATGGCAATAGTTTATTAGCTTATTTAACAAAGAGTGAAGAAATATCTAGCATAATATCTTTAATGTTCGCTTATGCAAGACTACAATCTGATCTTGATACACGCGATACTGACGCTCAATCCCTTGTCGATAAAGTATCACAATTACACGTGAAAGTAAGTGCGGCTAAATCTTTCTTTTCCCCATTCTTGCTTAGTGTAGATGAAAACACATTACATTCTTACATAGAAGAAACAGAAGGCTTACACTATTATAAAGAAGACTTATTTGAGCTATACCGTTATAAAAAACACGTTTTGAATAAAGACCAAGAAGAGATTTTATCACAAATGGGTGAAGCACTCTCCTCCCCGCAGCATACATTTGGCATGTTAAATAATGCAGATATAATTTTTGGTGAAGTGACTACTGGTGATGGAGAAAAAGTAAACTTAACACGTGGAATGTATTCAAAGTTAATAGAAGATGAGAATCGTGAGAAACGTAAAGAAGCTTATAAAGCTTATTACAAGCCATATGTTCAGTTAAAAAACTCTATCGCTTCTACTTTGTCCGCAGCTATTAAAAATAATGTTACTGTTTCAAAGCTACGAAAATATCCATCAGCTTTAGAAAAATCATTATTTGGCGACATGGTTCCGAAAGAAGTATATGAAAATTTAATCGATACGACGAAAAAAAACATTCAATCATTACATACGTATAATGAACTTAGAAAAGAAAAATTAAATGTAGATGAACTAAGACAATACGACTTGAGTGTTGATTTAGTAAAAGGTGTAAAACAAGACATTCCATACGACGAAGCGTTTGATATAATGATCGCGTCACTAGCTCCTTTAGGTGAAGAATATATCGAAACATTAAAAAGCTTTAAAGATAAACGATATATAGACGTGAGAGAAACACCAGGAAAACGTTCTGGCGCTTATAATTTTGGTGTATACGGTGTTCATCCTTTCATTCTTTTAAATCATCACGATGATTTAAATAGCCTTTTCACCCTTACTCATGAATGTGGTCACGGAATGCATACGCATTACTCACACGGATACCAGCCAAGAATTTCTGCACATTATTCCATTTTTGTCGCAGAAGTCGCTTCTACAGTAAATGAAGTATTATTAATTCACTATTTATTAAAAGAAGCGAAAGAAACGAACGTACGTAATCATTTAATTAACTACTTTATCGATAGCTTTAAAGGTACCTTCTTTACACAAATCATGTTCGCTGAGTTTGAAAAAATCACACATTCAATGGCTGAGCAAGGTAAACCATTAAATGCCCAAGTCTTTAGTGAAATTTATGAAAAGTTATTTAGAGAATATAATGGAGACTCCATCGTATTTGACGAAGAAGTAAAATATGGCTGGTCTAGAATCCCTCATTTCTACCGTCCATTTTACGTTTACAAATACGCAACGGGCTTCGCCTCTGCAATCCAAATCGCCGATAAATTATTAAGCGGCGACCCAAATGCCCAGAAAAATTATATTGAATTCCTTAAAGGTGGAAGTTCTGACTATCCATTAAACCTACTGAAAAAAGCTGGCGTTGATTTAACTACACCAGCACCTATTGAAAGTGCGTTGAATCGTTTTGCTCAACTTGTTGAAGAGTTTTCAACATTATAAGAAAAAAGCATGCAGAGTATATGCTCTGCATGCTTTTTTCATTTGAATCACTTTATTCTAAATGCTGCTGCGTCACACAGTGAATCATGCCACCATACGCATACAATTCATTTACATGAATCCCAACAATCCTTCTTCCTGGAAACTGTCCTTCAATGATTTGAAGTCCTAACTTGTCATGTTCATCACCATATATAGGTACCAATACGACTTCATTTCCAATATAAAAATTCAAATATGAGCCCTTACATTCTGCTTCTTTCACCACTTGTCTTGTTACCGGTACTGGAATGAGTTGAAATGGATTTCCATCTATATTTCTCGCTTGTCGCAATTCTTGATAATGCTTTTCGTGCGCCTCCAAAAGGTACGACTCTCCTTCCCCAAAAGGATCATATTCATAAAGAATCGTATTTTCATTTACAAAACGCGCTGCCCCATCAATATGGTAATCCGTATCTTCATCATAATTATCCTCACCGCGAATACCAGTTATCCATATGAAATTCGTTACTCCCAAATACTTCGTTAACTCCATTTCAATCTCTTCCTGACTTAGTGTGGGATTTCGATTTTCATTTATAATAGAAGTTTTTGCCGCCATTAAGGTTCCATTTCCGTTTATCTCTATTCCTCCACCTTCTAGACAGACACTTGATTCAACCTTTGGAATGCTATACATTTCACTTATTTTCTCTGGAATAACAGCGTCTTTTTCATGCGGGTATTTATTCCCCCAACCATTGAAAATCCAATGTGTTAATGAAAAATCCCCTTCCTTATTTTTCACAAAAATAGGCCCATTATCTCTGATCCAAATATCATCAGTTTCTTGAATTAAGAAATCAATTTTAACCATATTCACTTTCGCTTCAATTAACTTCGATTGGACATGTGCTTTTTCTTCTTCATCGTATACAACAATATGCACATTTTCTCCATAATGAAGCTCCTTTGCCATCGTTACCCAAATATCATCTAACTTAGCTCTGTAACCTTCACCTCTATGGGTTCTGTCATGAGGCCATTGAAGCCATGTCCCCTCATGTTTTTCCCATTCTGCAGGCATATAAAACAAACTATTTTCCATATTTCTCATACATGTTCACCCTTTCTTCGAATGTAAGTTCAGTCTAAACTTTGACATCGCGTTAAGGTCAACAGGAATATATTCATTTACTTGTAGCAATTTTATAAAGCGATTCTTTATTTCTCCTTGTGATACACTATTTCTCCTTGTAAAACCGTCACTAAAACTTTCGCATTCGGAATCTTATCGGCACTCATTTTAGTAATATCTTCATTTAGTAATACCATATCGGCTGATTTCCCTACTTCAATCGAGCCAGTAATGTTATCAAGACCTAATGCTTTGGCTGGCTTAATTGTATAAGCATCAATAGCTGCGTATACATCAGACAAACCCTTTTCATCAATGCTTAATGCATTCGAAATCGTAACAAGTGGATTCAGTTCATTTACATCCCAATCACTACTAAGTGATACATTTGCTCCTGTTTTCCAAATTCGTCCTAACGGCATAATTCGCTTCATCTGTTGATCTGAAAAATACGTACTTGCCCAGCTTTGTTTTGGATCTTCCGCAAAATCATGACCTACTTGAAAATCAGCGCTAATACCTAATTTAGCAAAACGATTTATATCACTATCTTCTACCATTTCCACGTGCGTGAGCGTATACGGCTGGTTTGCCCCTTCTTTTTTCGCAGCTTCAATTGCATTTAAACTTTCTCTTACCCCGCCGTCTCCAATCGTGTGAATGAGTGCACCGTAACCAATTTTATTCAGTTCAGTTAACCACCATTTCATTTTTTCTTCTGGAATATAGTTCAAACCATATGGAGTTCCTTTAAACCACTCAAACTTATATTTTTCTAATATTTTAGCTGTACTATTAATACTAATTCCATCACTATACATTTTCACTTGATTTATAAGCATTCGGGATGACAAATCATCACGTTTAATTTTTTTGAAATACTCCATTTGTTCTGCTTCATTTAAATTCGGATATACCCATGGACGAAGTACTACTCGTGACGTTAGCTTTTTTTCATCATAAACTTTATTCCAAACATCTAACCAGCCTCGCTTCCAATAGAGACGTCCATCACCGACTGTAGTAATACCATTTTTCGCAACCTCACCTAATCCGTCCAACAAACCTTCATAGTTTTTTTCAAAGAGGTTCGGCTGGGAATTCCATGCTTTTTCCATCACGATATCTCCAGCTGTATCATAAAGAATACCAAACGGTTCTCCTGTCTCTGGATTTCGAATGATTCTTCCGCCTTGCGGATCTTTCGTATCTTTATTTATCCCAGAAAGCTCCAATGCTTTCGAGTTAACCCATACAGAATGAGAGGTTCTTTCCATAATTAATACTGGATTATTAGGAAATAACTCATTTAGAACTTGTAATGGAGTTTGTTGTTCTGATTTTTCGTCCATATCTTTTAACAGCTCTTCTAAACTAAATCCAGTTCCGCTTATCCATTCCCCTGTCTTTACATCTTTTTTACACGCTTTTAAATACGAGCGTTGTTCTTGCAGCGAAGCATCTGGTGAGACACTACAATTCCCTGCTGCTGGTGATTTCGCTTCAAATATATGATTATGATTGTCCACAAAACCAGGGAGGATAAAACGCCCTTGTAAATCCACCACTTTCGTATCTTCATTTATAAATCCCTCTACATCCTTGTTTGAACCAACAAATGTAATTTTCCCTTCTTTAACGGCTACAGCCTCTACGATGTCTTGCTTTCCATTTGAAGTATAGATTGTACCATTTTTAAATACTACATTCTTCGGCAACTGATTAGGTAGAACAGAGCTACCATTCTCACCTTCTCCTACTTCAGGAGTACACGCTGAGATCCATACCATACTAAGAATTAGGCAAATAAGTAAAATTTTTCTTTTCATATTCTTTCCCCTTTTTATTATGATAAATTGCTTACATATATAGAATAAGGATTGACATAATGTTAATGTCAATCCTTATTCTCATTCTATTTTCGTAACTAAAAAACAAATTTGTGTAACATACTCCTCTACTAAACAATCACATTCAGGTCCCTTTATATAGACTTCATATGGGTGACTATCTATTATATAGCCATTGCTTTCCACCCACTCTTCTAATGCCATATAAGCATAGCCTATATAGTCATAGCTGCCATAATGCATAGTAGTAACGAGTTGATGCTGATTTAGCTTTTTTATTTCGCACTCTTGTAATACGCCTTTATTGTCCTCATACATAACCGGAATTCTTAATTCAATATCACTGCGATTTGGAATATACTCTTTATCATAAAAAACTACGGATGGAGAACCGGCTATTTGAAAACTATTTTTTTGTACTTTTTCATATAAGTCATAAAAATAATCATCCATATCATCTATATCTATTTGTAATCTTTGAGCAATTACCGTTATTTCATTTCTCATTCCAATTAATATATCGTAACTTCTATGACGAGCAATATTTAAACCATTATTCATACTTACCATTTCATTCATTTCAGAAATAACCTGTAAATTTTGTTTCACCTCATGAGATAACTCTATAATTTGCGCTTGCATATGTTTAATAAATGAATTTTGATCTGCTGACTGGAGAATTACTTTAATTTTCGGTAAAGGAAACTTGTACTCCCTCAGCTTTTTAATTTTCAATGCTATTTCTAGCTGTCCTTGCTCATAATATCTATATCCATTTACCGGGTTCACATATGCTGGTTTTAATATCTCCTCTTTGTCATAATGCCTTAGCATCCGTGTACTCATTTTACAAATTCGCGAAAATTCAGTAATTGTATACATATAAATACCCCTTGAATACATTTTCTTATAAGCTTATTTATTAAAACCAATCAAAAAGTTTTCTAATTGAAGAACCTTCATTCTGATTGCTCAATCTTTTCATTTTCGAAGGCAACAAATGACTCGGACAATACCACGTTAAACAATTCATTGCGCCTCCCATTGTCGATATTTCTCCTACATGAATTTGAATAACTTGTTTCTCCGTATGCTGTTGAATATATCGTAAAACTTCCCCATCTTTAGCTAATCCAAACTTAGGAACATAAAGGGCGTCACATGTTTCTAACATATTTATATATAATCCTTTTGCCGATGCTATTTCTTGATCATATTGACCCTTCTCTGTATATGACGAAGGAACAACTATAAATTCAGCTTCTGGCATTTGTTCTTTAATAATCTCTTGAACATTATATCTAAATTCACGATCTCCTAAAAAATCGCTAATAAACATTGTATGTTCATCAATAAATTTAACCATTCCGTCTGCGTGTGCGAGTACATCCCCTTCTTCAGCAGGAATAATAATAACCCGGCTCACATCTAAATCCCACTCTAACTGCTCAATAATTTCCTCTTCCGTCCAATCATCATTATCATCAAATATACGTTCTGTTAAAATAACGGTATCTTTTTTATTCCAAATAAGGTTACCACCATCCAATATTAATGGTGATTTCACATATTCAAAGTCATTTTTCTTCAACCATTTATTAAATTGTTGGTCTAAATATCGCCCTTGATCCTCTGGTAAATAATTTGGATGATATTTAAATTTAACAAGATGATTCGTTACAACTGGTGCAACATCTCTTAACCAAATATCATCATACTCAAAAAAGTTTGTATGAAAATCTTGCTCTTCAACAGATAAAGATATAAGTTGATCGGTAAATGCTTTATTTTCATTTAAGTATTCATTAAAATAAATAATGTCTTCATAAAATGGTCGATAATATTCATTCGATTCGTCTGGTATTGCAGTAAAAATAATTCCATTATGTTTTTGTTCCATATTATTTACCTCGCTTTTTAATAATGATTGAATAACTGTTTTCAATACGCCAACTATTCCCCAATTCATTTCTCTTTTCATTACAATTTTTGAAACGTGCACATTTCATGAATGGATTATAGCACGGAGAAATATTATATATTTATATAAAAAATATAAAGCCGTCGTTAAGCCGTAAACTGACTCTTGACAAGATTTTTAAATTTTAATCGTCGTACACAATGAAGGATTAGATGATTTTTTTATCAAGATTCAAATCCATTACTTCTGATAGAGCGTTTTGATTATATAAATTCACTAAATGCGTTTCTACCCCTATACAAATTGCTTCAAGCGGAAGATCGTTTGGATCCTGACCAAATGGATCCTCAATTTCAACCCCTATTGCTTCAATCCCTATAAATGCAAAACTTATAAACGTAGTTGCAAGTACTGTAAACCATCCAAGACTATCAACAAGACCAATCGATAAAGTCCCGCAAAATATGAGCAGTAAAATTTTAATATGAGCAAAATATGCAAAAGGAATAGGCGTTGTTTTGATACGATCACATCCACCCACAGCCGTAAGCAGAGTATTCAAATCAGCTTCCATATTAATTATTGCATTTGGATGAATTTGACCCGTTTTCAAACCTTTTGATAGTATAGTTTTTAACATAAAAACTATACTAATCGGTAAATGAATAGACTCAGTCAACATTTCTTTTTCCTTCTCAGAACAAATATCAAACAATGCTTTTATTTCGGATAAATCTTTTTCGTCTCTCAAATGTCCTTTCGCTATCTTTGGAAAAGCAATTAATAGATGTAAAAATTTTAGTTTTTCCTGATCCTTCTTTTTCCCTTCGGACTCCCAATAACATAAAAAACTAACTGCTAAATTTCTAGTACAAGCACCAATCGTGCCAAATAACTTTCTACCTTCCCAATATCTATCATACGCAGTGTTAGTACGAAAAACTAACAGTAGACCTAAAGCCCCTCCAACAATTACCCAAGGAGTTTGATTAATTTTTATTTCTACATAATAATAATTAATCACAGTTACTATCGTTGAAACGCATATATATAATAAAATTTGCGGGAAAATATCTCTTATAACTGTCCCCTTTAATGTAAATATTTGATGTAAACTATTTTGATTATTGTAATGTACCATATTTACAAAAGCCTCTTCCCTTTTTAACTTTTTATCCTTTAAAATTACGAAAGTATACAATTAAATAGTAGAATCATAAACCCTATTATTAGGAAACTGGTTAAAATTATTTCTTTCAATATCTTTACTCCTTTTTTACCAAAAGATAAAACATCTTTTTTTGATTTAAACAACTAATGTTCACTCTTCTAAATCACGACGCATTATTTTAGAATTTGCAATAAATAAAGCACTAATTAATACAAGAATCGCGCAAGCATATAACAATGAATCCATTGGACTATCATGGTCTATAATAATTAGACGAACAATAGCCGTAATACCTATATATATAAAATAACGTAATGGAAAATGAAAGTTCATTTGAAAATACTTTATAATCATTACGATGAATTCAAAATATAAAAAGAACACGACAATGCTATCAATTAAATGATAACTAGATTCCTCACCACTCAATTTCAGTTCTTGTATAAATTGAATGACTTCTTTCATAAGAAACACACTTAAAACAATTCCCAAACAGATCAAAGCTACATTTATAATGCACTGTAGAACGATAGGGAAAAACGAAAATACTATTTTAAAATTCTTCAACACAAATATTTTTCTCCTTTTCCATATAAAACAATCATGACAATATAATTATATTTGATTATCATTACATTAAAATTATACATTTATTTCTTATTACAGATGTTAAAACAAGACAAAATAAGTAAAGATAGTATTTCACCTATTTTGTCTGTAAAGCAACATAGCGAAACTATAATCGATTACTTCAATTGAATCGGTTGTTGCTGTGTAACACAATGTATCATTCCGCCATTTTTATAAAGCTCTCTCACATCAATGCCGACTACTTTACGATCCGGGTATAACTTCTGAATCGTATCGTTTGCGATTTTGTCATTTGGGTCATTATAATTAGGCACTAATACCACTTTATTCCCAATATAGTAATTGATATATGATCCCTTATAGTCGAGAGTTTTCCCATTTTCTAAAGTAACCTTTTCTTTACTAAGCGGTAAGTATTCATACTTATACTTCTGTCCTGAAGCATTTTTTGCATCTAGCAATGTATCCATATCTTTGTTTGACAAACCCCATTCCGTCAAGTCGTCTTCTTTCATCGTTACAATGGTAGATTTATCATGGAATTTAGCAAATCCATCAATATGAAAATCCGTAATATCTAAATTAGGCACTCCATCTAACCAAATAAAGTTTGTCACCCCAAGGTCACTTATATATTTTTCAATTTCCTTTTCTGATAAATCAGGATTTCTATTTTTATTCGTTACTGCACTTCGAGTTAATAAAGCAGTCCCATTGCTGTCTAATTCAATTGCGCCACCTTCAAGGACGAATTTCCCCCAATCAATTCTTTCAATCCCTAATTGTTTACTAACATTCTCACGTACACGGGCATCATTTTTATAAGGAGTTTTCTTCCCCCAACCATTAAATGCTGGATCTAATATTTTTAACTTTTTATTATTGTCATAAACAAAAATCGGTCCACTATCTCTTGCCCACACATCATCAGTAGGAGCGATAAAGAAATCAACTTTATCCATATTCAGCCCTTTATCTATTAAAAGCTTATTGATTCGCTCTTTCTCCTCCTCATCATATGCAACAATGTGGACTTTTTCACCCTCAGTTAAAGCACTTGCCATCTTAATCCAAATAGGTTCGACTTCTTGTTTATACTCTTGACCATATGTGTATTCATGAGGCCATTGTAGCCATGTACCTTCATGTTTATCTTTTTCATCCGGCATCGTATATTTTCCAGCGTTTTTCTGTACCTCTACTTTTTTATCCTCTTTCCCTTTGACATTTTCATTATTCCCTTCAAAAGAACATCCACTAATAATCGTTGTAGATAATGTAGCTATTAAACAAAACTTTACTACTTTTTTCATTTTGCAACCTCCTGTTCATGTCTACAATAATGTAAGGCTTAACATAGTGTGAAGCTCAAGCTTTTTCATCAATGTAAAAATTACCAATTATTCTTCCGCATGATAATCACATAAGTTCAATACAAATAGATGACATTCACAAAACGCATTCCCTATATTTAACATTAATATCATTTAACTTCCTTCATAAATTTATTCTAATATTAATCCCCTCTCATACCTGCTTGTTCACTAAATAAAACATTACTAAATAAAAAAATCGGTATTGATAATTTCATATCAATACCGATTTTTAAATAATTATTTTCCTTCTATTAAATCTTTCGCCATCTTTCTAAACTCTTGATTAAATGTATCGTTCATTCCATTTTGTACGTTAGAGAAAAGAATTACAAAAATTCGTTTATCTCCATTAAAATTATTAAATGTGTTCCATCCAGCTAATACTCCATGATTATAATTATAATCTGCATTAATGTAGAAACTAAATCCATACTTTCTAGCGGGCGATACAGTAAACATATCTGATAAACTTTGTTTAGAAAGCAATTTACCATCCATAATTGCCTCATCTAACCTTTTCATATCTTCAACAGTTGTATACATTTCACCACAACCATATAGCCAACTCATTCTTAAACGAGGCGTAGCTATTAACTCATTATCTTTTTTCGTATATCCTTCTGCTAAAAACATATCTCCTGGGAAAGTGGCACCCATCCCAGATTCATGCATTCCAACAGGAGTAAAAATGTTTTCTTTCACATAGTCAGCAAGTGGTTCATTTGTTATCTTTTCTACAATATATGCAAGCACCATATAATTATAATCTGTATATCTCCATCCCGTTCCTGCAGGAAATTCAAGCTTTTGAGATCCAATCCATGTTACTAACTTTAAACGTGATGCCGCATCAACTCTACCTTGTCCCTGCTCTGGCAATCCGGAAGTATGTGTTAACAAATTTCTTAACGTAATATTTTTATCTGCCGGAAACGACGGAATATATTTATTTACATTATCTTCTATACTTAATTTTCCTTTTTCTTTTAGCTGTAATATAGATATTGCAACTACTGTTTTTGTTATGGAACCGATGCGATATTTTGTTCTTGGCGTTGTTAAAATTTTATCTTTTACATTCGCATACCCGTATCCTTTTCGTAAAACCACATTATCTTTATCCGCCACGAGAACCGTTCCGTTAAACCCTTTATCTTTTAAATACTGATCTAGTTTCGCTGCTGCAACCTCATAACGTTTTTGTTGATTTACATCAACTTTCGGTTTATCATTTTCAACCTTATTCTTAGAATCTGAAAATGCCCTCAAATTATATTTCTTATCTTTATTTGCATATATTAGTGCAGCGACACTCCCACAAAAAATAGCAAAAATAAAAAAAACAATTAACCATTTCTTAAACATATAGGAACCCTCTTTTATCTAATCTCACTTTATACTTTTCCATTCTATTCTATATCTTTTAATTTTCAAACATTTTATAATCTATCTATCATTCATCATATTACACTAGATTCCTTTTTCTCACACTCAAATTTTGACTACTCTCTATTGTATTTCTTTTTTGTAAAATTTCCACCTTACAATCGGATGCATCCAACTTGAATTTCAATTTCTTATGTAACATTCGTTACACATTAGCCAGAATGGAGGTGTTAATTTGAAAAAGACCGATAAACGCAATCGTTTAGACGATATGATGTTTCATTATCGGGTAACAAAAAATAACATAGTTACAATTGAATATTGCGGAAAACAGATTATGATTTTAAAAGGAAATGACGTTGAAAAGTTTTTAAACAAAATAACTCGGGCAAATAATGAAAAAGAAAAACAACTTATTATGGCTAAAATTACAGGTAACTTCAAAAGAGGAAATGAACGTTAATGAAAACGAATCTCATTTATAACTTAATTATACAACATATAAAAAAGAAATGTCACTCCCACGACATTTCTTTAGATTTTCTTCATAAAAGATTTACATTTTTAATATTCGTTTACTTTCACATAAACTCACCGCTGAAATACAAGCGGTGCTTCTTATTTAATTACACAATAAATGCTTCATTACGTCTTCAAGTAATACGTTCGGCTTTAAGGCCTCGTTTTCCGTACGCCACCCTATAAATCCATCTGGCCTTATTACTACCGCTCCTCCATTTTCTATCCCATATAAATTCCTAAAATTATTACTTTGATCGATGAAATCACCAGTTAAACCCACCTGATACACTTTTATCTTTACGCCTAATCGGGATGAAACAACATTTGCAGCTTCAGTCCAAGCACTATGCCCTGCCTCAGTAAGTAATACAAAGTTGCTACCAAATAGATCAAGTATAGAAACTTCTTTTCCTTCATAAGTTCCAAAAAAATGTGGCGCACGCGTTCCCGGGCGTCCGTTCAAATCAACTATATCCATTCTATGCGGAGTGTTACATTCGTCTATAATTGCTTCTGAGCAATACTGATAACCAGCAGTGACAGCTAAACTATCCATATTACTCAAATTACCTTCCTCTCTATTCGCTGCACGAAATAATATACTACTCGCATGGTCCGTCGTTAATTTTGCAACAGGATATCTCTCGTCATGATACGTTTCTAACAATTTGGGATTTGCTTTCCCTTTTATAACAGCCGCTAATTTCCAAGCTAAATTATGTGTATCTTGTATCCCTGTATTTGAACCGAATCCTCCTGTTGGCGGCATAATATGTGCTGAGTCACCAACTAAAAAGATGCGATTTTCCTGAAATTTCACCGCTGTACTTTCACTCGCTTCCCACGGCAAAATACTTAATATTTCTGGCTTAATATCCGTACTTCCAATTGCAGTTTGAATAATTTGTTTACAGCGTTCTATAGAGAAATCCTCTGGTCGCTCCCCTTTTACTGGATTATAAGCTACATGATAAATCCATTTACTTTCGTTATCGACTGGAATAAGCGCACCAATTACTTCTGGATGTACTATCATAGTAAAACCGAATGCGTCTCCTTTAATAAATCCACTCAAATCCGCTTCAAAATATATGTTCATATAATAACCACCGATTGTACCACGGCCCTCGGTTAGAATACCTAGCTGTTCCCGTATTTTACTTTTCGCTCCATCTGCTGCGATTACATAATCACAATATATGACACTCTCTTTTTCTGTTTTTCGATCTCGAATAGTTGCTATTACTCCGTGCTCATTTTGCTCATAAGAAACCAATTCATGATAAAAAGATAGTTCTCCGCCTAATGCTTTCGCTTCTTGTAACATCATCTCTTCTAAAGTAATTTGATAACAAGCAGTTTGTTTGGATGGGCTAATCTCTTCCACTTTACGAACTAACTTTTCGTTATTTTCATACTGAGTCGCCCTTATTTGTTCCAACTCTTCATTCTTTACCTCTGCTATCGTTTGAACCGCAATTCTCCCGTGACAATTCTCTAATGCTTTACCAACTAATCTAATTCCTTTTTCTAGGCCTAATTCTCGAAATAATTCCATTGTGCGAAATGTGATTCCACCTGCTTTCGGATGAATCGCAGTAGACGGATGCCTTTCTATAAGCACATAATCAATGTTATGTTTTGCAAGAAATAATGCAGACGATAATCCTGATAATCCCCCTCCAACAATTAAAACTGGTACATGTTTCGATTTCATACATTTTCCCTCCACATATATTCTTCTGAGCTCAGTGACATAAATATAATCAAAATATAATCAAAAAATCAACAAAAATATAGACTTATATTTCATTTTGAATTATCATATAGATAGATTACGCCCCAAATTACTTTTTTCCTTTTATACATCTACAACTATGAGGACTGTGTATGAATAAAAGGAAAAAAAACAAAAAGAGCCTTCGTTATATAACGAAGGCTCTTTTTGTTTTTATGACAGTTAAATGGACACAATGTAATGAAGTCCTTACAATAGATTTCAAGGGGATCATTTACAATAAACGTATAATATTTTTAATTAACCTCACACAGAATACATATAAGTACAAGAAAATAATTAAAAACCAATTACAATTCAAATTTCAAAAACACACAAAAAGGAGGCTATACGATGACTAATAAAAACGAAACTGCTTGGAATTTAGAGAGTAGTTATACTGACCTGCCCAAATCATTTTTCACCGAAATCCCCCCAACTCCTGTACGCTCACCGGAGTTAATTAAACTAAATAATTCTTTAGCAATATCTCTTGGCTTTAATCCTGAGGAACTAAAAAAGGACGCTGAAATTGCCATTTTAGCTGGTAATACTATTCCACAAGGAGCTCATCCACTAGCTCAGGCATATGCTGGACACCAATTTGGTCATTTCAACATGTTAGGAGATGGTCGTGCCCTTTTGATTGGAGAACAAATTACTCCTTCAGGCGAACGCTTTGATATTCAATTGAAAGGTTCTGGCCCTACTCCATATTCACGCCGCGGTGATGGTCGTGCTGCACTCGGTCCTATGCTACGCGAGTATATTATTAGCGAAGCAATGTACGCACTTGATATTCCAACTACTCGCAGTTTAGCAGTAGTCTCAACTGGCGAACCAATCTATCGCGAAACAAAGCTACCTGGAGCTATTTTAACAAGGATTGCCAGTAGTCATATACGTGTTGGAACATTCCAATACGCGGCAGCTCGCGGCTCAATCGAGGATCTCAAAGCGTTAGCTGACTATACGATAAAAAGACATTATCCAGAAATTGAATCTACTGAAAATCCATACGTTTCATTACTACAAGAAGTTATTAAGAGACAAGCAAGCCTCATCGCCAAATGGCAACTCGTCGGCTTCATTCACGGCGTAATGAACACTGACAATATAACGATTAGCGGTGAAACGATTGATTACGGTCCTTGTGCCTTTATGGATAGTTATGACCAAGGAACAGTATTTAGCTCTATTGATGTAAAAGGTCGCTACGCATATGGAAATCAGCCGTATATGGCTGCATGGGACCTTGCACGATTAGCTGAATCTTTAATGCCGATTCTACACGAAGATGAAGAAGAAGCGCTAAAGATTGCACAAGATGAAATTTCAAAGTTCAGTGTGCAGTACGAAAACAATTGGTTCCTCGGAATGAAGAAGAAATTAGGACTATTTAGCAATGAAGAGCAAGATCAATCACTTATTGAGAAACTTTTAAAAGCAATGGAAAAATATAAAGCAGATTATACAAATACATTCCGTGCATTAACTGACACTACATTAGAAAATGCACCTTTATTTGAAAGTCCCGAATTTAAAGAATGGTACGAGCTATGGCAATCTCGGTTAGAAAGACAAAAAGAATCAAAAGATGATGCATACAAATTAATGAAAAATAACAACCCAGTAATCATCCCTCGAAACCACAGAGTAGAAGAAGCACTTGAAGCAGCTGTTAAAAATGGAGACTATAGCGTAATGGAGAACCTTCTTCAAGCTTTAGCAAATCCTTATGAATATTCTCAAGAACAAGCGGATTACTGCACGCCTCCAGCGCCGTCGAATCGTCCTTATCGTACTTTTTGTGGGACGTGATTTAGAGCAACTAAGACTGTTTTTCTGCTCCTAATTGTATTATTTATTAGTGTAATTCCCACTAAATTCAAGTACATGATTCGTTATTTTCCATAAAGGAACATTATAAGTAGAAAAGGTGTTTTCGTATAAAAACACCTTTTCTACTTTTTTCTCCATCTTGTGAAAAAAAACGTAATTTAATACTCTAGTTTGCGTTTCTTTTATGTATTACATATCGTTAGCATATTCTATGTGATTATAGTTGTATATTATCACCTCTATCAATTTCCTCCCATGCGAAAAAGATACATACACCAAACAAGCTGTCACGAACAAAGGAGAGCTCCTTACTTCCTACCTATTTCTTTCCTAATGCGTTAACTTGGTAACTGTTCTATTAAAATTCTTCTATTCAATCTTCATTTTTTCTTATTATATCCAGGTACATCGATAAGGAACAACTATTCTCGAATATAAAAATCCAGCTATTGTACAAATGTTGATAAAAAATAAAGGAGAAGAGAATGAATACATTTTAATATAACTAATGAGAATTTGTATGTTCCAATATCTTCACTATATTCCTCAACAATCTTTTATTAAAATTCATTACAATAGTTTAAAATTATGACGGATTACTTTCAACATAATGTGAAGGTAGCTCTAACAACAAAAAACTGGCTTGTAAACCTTTAATGTTTACAAGCCAGTAAATAATATCAGCTAAAGCTAGCACTCTTAAAATAATACTTTAGAGTTGTCTTCCCTCTAAGTATACTAACTCAGGTCTCGTTGGAGACCACCCTTCTCCGTGAGTCGATTGTAACTTATTGACGACAGTATTTGCGGTTGCTGTTTGTTGAATCTTTGGAGTAGTATTTATCGTAAAAACTGTAATACCTGTAACAGCTAAACTCATTATCATTAAACTCAGTTTCTTCATTATTTTAACGCCCCTTTAGCTAAATTTGTTTTTCTTGCTTCAAGACTTAAACAAAAATATTCACTAGACGTTTTATAATCACACATCTCATATAACCTAGCTGCCATCACCTCAGCATATTCTTCTACATAATAAGAAAGATTCTCTTCTTTGAAATAAGAAATCCCTGTAACAATTATCCTTTTTAATTCCTCGATAGTCACATTATTATTTAATGCTTTTAAAATATTGAAATGATGTGTATATTCTTCATTCTCTACTTCTAAACAAAGTTCCAATCCTTTTTCAATAAGGATAGAAGATATATTTGTTTCACCTAACTTAGAATATTCCCTAGCTTGTAAAAAAACAGCTTTGAAATGATTAGGTATTTTCTCTGTTACTTCTGATAAGTGACGGATAGCTAATTCAGAAAGGTTTTGATTTGCATATAGCCACCCTAAGTTGTGCCGCACGAATGAAATTAATCTTTCTTCATTATTTTTTTGTAATAAATTTAATGCAGAATTTAAATGTTCCTCGGCCTGTTCAAACTGTTTTAGAGATACACAACTCATTCCAATAGTATTTTCGCAAGAAGCAGTATTACTTTCATAACCTTGGTGTTTAGAGAAGATATCTTTTGAAATAGTTGCATAGTGAACAGCTAAAAGTGGTTCATTATTATTATGATAGAATAAGGCTAACTTAGATTGAAATTCAGCTTGTTCAATTTCTTCTGGAACGTCTTTCAAAAAAAACTCTGCTTTTTCATAATATTTTTTCGCTTCTTTATAATCTTTAAGTATAGTAGCATATACCGCTTTACAAAAATGGTAATAATAAGATAAGAAACCATCCGTCGGAATTTTAAAAGAATCTATTTCGTCAAAGCTTCTCTTTGTGATACTAAATCTATCAACAAGCGTTTTATAACGAAAATCTAGTAAGAAATAATATAATAAATTTTGTTCTTGCAACATTTTATTTGATTCTTGTTTCAAAACATCAATATTTTTATCAATTTCTTGTTTTAAATTAGTTACTTTTGACAATTGTTGTTGTAACATTGCTTGATACCATTCATTAAGTTGCTTTGTAACCTGTTCGCTTCCCTTCACTGGAATGTTCATAAGATCCCCCTTTTTTGAATATTCTCACATAAATAATAACAAATAGATATTAAGATATAAATATCTCATTAATATTTCTCAACATTTATTTAACATTAAATCCATTAAATTAATCACATGCTGTAAATTTTTTAAAACACTAAAGAAAATTGCCCCCCCATAAATACAGCGTCTAAATCACTATAAAAATCTATAAATACAATATATTAACACTTTATAAATGTGTATTCACACTCCACCATTACTTTAAACACCCTTCTTCATCAACCCTGCAATCCCCCTGCTCCCTTCACTACCAACTTTCTCAAGTTCTTCTATAACTAATTCTCGTCTCTCCACAGAATGATTTTGACTTAACTTCGCTTTTCCTTCTATTTTATTTATCTTTATTTTAAACCCAACTATTCCCCTACTTAATCCTTCCATATAATTCGGATCTACATCATTCAGTGAGTAGGTGCTTTTTGGATTTTCATATTTATGTACTAAATCTTGAAGTGAATCTATTAATTCCTGTTCATCTTCAACAATTTCTAACTCTCCATATACATGCACCGCAACATAGTTCCATGTTGGTACTGCTTTATTTGTTTCATACCATGACGGAGAGATGTAACTATGTGGCCCTTGAAAAACAGCTAACACTTGTTGATTCCCACTATCTTTCCATTGGTCATTTGGACGTGCAAAATGCCCGTATAAAGTAAGTGTTGCCTTATTTAACAATAAAGGCAAATGTGTTGCGTACGGTGCTCCGTTATGTTGAGAAAATAAAGTTGCAAAGCTATTTTGTTCAATAATTTCGTACTTCTTCTCTTCATCTTGTATAGTGAAATGTTTTGGTATGTACATAAGCTCCCTCTTTTCTTTTCTTCTTATTTCCCATTATATTTACGAGATTTATTATTTGGCAGGGACAGATTGTAATTGTTTTATAAGGTCAGTTCATATAGTAAAACCTCTTCTTCAAAAATAATAGGTGGCATTATATGATTTCTGCCACCTTAGTCTATTTTCTTATTGATACAAACTCCCTTATTCAACTATCCTTCCTAGATTTTTCCAATACAGCTTCAATGAATTCCGTTTTACCTAAGCTATAACTTGAGCGATTTTCCACCGTTTCTGCTAACTCTTTCTTTAACTTCCCATATTCAATAACAACGTTTGGATTTCCACGAAGATAATCACGAAACGCCACATGTCTTTTTAACTCGTCACTATTCTTATCACATACATATAAATGATGTTCCATCCAAATTGAATTCTTCCCATCCCTCGGAACATATTGATCCTTTCTTCCAAAAGCCTCTCTCCCTTTAGAACTCCACTCTTCCTGATGAAAATATCCTATCTTTTCAAATCTCTTTATTACTTTAGGAAAAACATCATAATCTTCTATTACAACATCGACATCTAATATCGGTTTAGAAGCAAGACCTTTAACAGATGTACTCCCAACATGCTCTATAGAAAAAATAAGTTCTCCCATTACGTTATTAATCAACGTCTGTAATTTACAAAATTCACTTTCCCATTGTGTATTATATTTCTCAACAGTAATAAATTGTTTCAATTGACCCATCCTTCTCAAATCACTTTTATAACCTCTGAATATGAGTATCCTTAAAATCAGTCTCATACTTCAATCCATACCCAAGCATTCGATCCATCCCAATATGTGCTGTCCATATTAAACCAACCATTAAAATCGTATCCATCTTTAAATAGACCCCTATTAAAACAAGTAATATTGATATGATATATGTGTGAAATAGATTATAAATTTGTGCACCGACACGTTTGTTAATAGCGTACGCCACCATTGCTAAATCAGGTGCAAAAAGTAATACGATAAATAATAACCAGCTAAATCCACATAATGCATATATATAAATCGTGGCTAATAAGACGACCAATCCTTCAAAATGTATAATTCGTTTCTCCAAACTTCATCATTCCTTATCTTTTAACTTAAAAATTTTATTCGGATTTAAAATATTTTGCGGATCAAGAGCTTTCTTTATTTTTTCCATTACTAAAAGCGCAGCCCCATGTTCTTCTTCTTGATACTTCTGCTTCCCTATTCCAACGCCATGCTCTCCTGTACACGTTCCGCCACGCTTAAGAGCATACAATACGATACTTTCGTTTATTTCGTCCCCTTTTTTTACTTCATCTTTATCGTTTGGATCAATCATTAAGAGCACATGGAAATTCCCGTCTCCTACATGGCCAAGAATACCACCAACAAGACCAACTTTATCTAATGTCTCTTTCGCATGCTGTATTGCACCAGCTAATTCTGAAATTGGCACACATACATCTGTACTCATTAGCTTTTTGCCAGGGTAACTATGAACGTAAGAATATGCTAAATTATGTCTTGCATCCCATAATTTATTTCTTGCCGCAGTTTCAGTTTCAAAAGCGACTTCTTTACATTTATGATCAAAAACAATTTCCTTCGTAAACTCGATATCTTGCGTTAGCCCTGCTTCATTTCCGTGAAACTCTAAAAACAGTGTTGGTTCTTCTCTGTAATTTGTTTCATTATAATGATTTACTTGTTTCATAGATAGTTCATCAACGAGCTCTATTCTCGCAATTGGAATACCAGCTTGCAGTATGTTAATAACAGCTTCTACTGCATCATTTATAGTTGGAAACGATGCTCTCGCAGCCATAACATGTTCTGGTATGCCGTATACTTTTAATGTTAGCTCTGTAAAGCATCCAAGCGTACCTTCTGATCCTACGAAAATACCATTTAAATGATAACCTGATGATGACTTCGCCGCTAAATTGCCAGTATGTATCACTTGTCCATCAGCGAGTACCACTTCTAAATCACGAACTTGATCACGCATTACGCCATACTTAACCGCTGTCGTTCCGCTCGCGTTTGTAGCAGCCATGCCTCCTAACGTTGCATCTGCGCCTGGATCTACACTAAAAAATAGACCATACTTTTTCAATTCTTTATTGAGCTGAGAACGAGTCACTCCTGGTTGTACTTTCACAAGAAAATCTTTCTCTCTTATTTCAAGTATTTTGTTCATTAATGAAAAATCAACCGTAATCCCCTTTTCATACGGAATTATATGGCCCTCTAAACTGGAGCCTACTCCAAATGGAACGACAGCCTTTCCATGCAGACTCGCTACTTTCATAATCTCGCTAACTTCTTCAGCCGTTTTTGGATACACAACTACATCCGGCAAACTACTAGTATGGTAAGATTCATCTTTACTATGTAACTCTCTTACTGTCTTATTAACCACTACTTGATCTTCAGGAAGTACATCCTTTAATTCATTTACTAAACGTTCAATTGTTATTTCCATTACGTACTCTCCTTTTATATTATTTACGCCGCATTAATTATACCATTTTTATACAAAATAATCAGAATAGTAAGATTCATGTACTTTTATATATAAAAAAGAACTTGCAGTATTCCCTACAAGTTCTTTTTTATAAAACTACATTTTAGACGATTTCTTCAACAAAATCATAAACCAAACTAAAGTAAATGCCATCATAGAATGAGAGAACCCTACAATATAAGTTAACCCTTTAAAGTCCGCTCCATTTAGTTGAAGAAGTCCTCTCGCTGCCAACGAACCTAACATTAAAGTTAATGCGATATTATGTACAATAAACCAATTATTAAATCCTTTCACTTCATGAAAAGCGAATACTTTCGCTAATCCTAAAGCAATTAAAAAGAAGAAAAAGCCAAGTACTAACGTATGCGTATGCAAAAGATTTAATAGTGTAGATCCTATTATCCCTTTAAATTTCCCGTACTCCCTAGCGAATATTCCTGATAGTAAACCAATAATTAAATAAGTAAACGATGCGTTATATAATTTTTTCATTATGTACCTCCTTAAGTAGAATGTGTAGTGTGTCATATTTAGTAATAATGATAGTTATATAGTAAAAACTCCTAGTTTCCTAGGAGTCATTGTATATGCATCTCACTCTTTCCAGTTAATCCTAATTATAAAATATCCTTCTATGCAAAACAATCGAACTTTATGTGAACAAGTAACTCTCAATAAAAATAACTTGCACTTTTATTTTGCACAATCCATACTAATTGTTATAACTTTTAAAGGGGGTGCAATAGATTGATAGTTCTTGAAACTGAACGACTCACTCTTCGCTGGTTTGATATAAAGGACACTCCATTTATTCTCGAATTAGTAAACGATCCTGCATGGATTCAGTTTATCGGTGATAAAGGGGTTAAAAACTTAGAAGATGCAAAAAATTACATCTTAAATGGACCCGTTGATATGTATAATAAAACGGGCTTTGGTCTTTACTTAGTGGAACGAAAAGAAGATCTCACTCCACTTGGTATGTGTGGTCTTATTAAAAGAGATTCATTAGAAGACGTTGATATCGGCTTCGCCTTTTTAGAAAAATTCCGTTCAAAAGGATATGGCTATGAATCAGCTGCTGCGGTAATGGAATACGGTGTACAAAAACTAGGAATGAAACGAATTGTAGCAATTACTTCTATAGATAACACTGTTTCAGGAAAGCTTTTAGAAAAAGTAGGATTACGATTCGAGAAAATAATTTCAGACTCAGAAGAAGATCTGAAATTATTTGGGTATAACGCATAATAAAAAAAGGTCGCCATTCACGGCGACCCTTTTACTATTTCACTTCTACCGTATAATTCCCTGTTCCCCCGCCGTACTGATATACATGTAAATAATACTTCCCTGGATGCGTATAGTAACTACCTACTAATTTATTTCCTTTCATCATAGAGAGATAAAACAAAAATTATCACATGCATCTATCCATCAAAATAAAAGCATTTCATTAAAATACATTTAATATCCCTATAGATTTATGTTAATATTTTAAATATTAACATAAATAAAATCACCTACTTTTCATACGAAAATCTTTAAACTTTAACGTGTAACTTATTTTCAGTTGAATATGGCATATGAAATGGGGTTGAGAAATTTATAAATCACTTTCTTTTTATACTGAAATTTTGTTGAAATAAAATATAAACAAAGGGAGCCTACAAACGATGAATGTATCTTTAATTACACCTACTACCGATTTACAAGAAGAATACTTAGATTTTTATAACGAATGGAAAAATAGCGGTGAAACGATGATTCCGTGGGTTATCTCAAAAGATCCTTCTAATTTCACGGCAATGATTCAAGAATTACACGAGGCACATAACGGAATAAATATACCTAAAACTTGGGTACCAGATTCTACTTATTGGCTCGTTACAAATGAAAATAAAATTTTGGGAGCAGTTAATATTCGTCATAGTTTGACGGAGCATTTATTTAATGCTGGCGGCCATATCGGTTATGGCATTCGCCCTTCTGAAAGAAGAAAAGGATATGCTACGAAGCTACTCGAGTTGTCATTAGAAAAAACGAAGCAATTAAGCATTACGAAAGCACTTGTCGTTTGCGATGAAGTGAATACAGCTTCAGAGAAAACGATTTTACATAACGGCGGTCTCCGTGATGAAGATTTCACTGAAGAAGATGGTAATGTTGTGAGAAGGTATTGGATTGAGCTCTAAATGATCAAAAACAAGCCAGAAAGTGATTACACACTTTCTGGCTTGTTTTATCCCGCTATTCGCCGGGCAGTATAACTCCCACCTCAAAATTCGGCTGGAACAAAGAAGTTAGGTGGGAGTTATACTGCCCATAAACGCCCGATTGGTGAAGGCTAATAATCAGTGGGGGATGAACAAAACCCCCACTGATTAAAGTTTCACTTTATACTACTTCTATTTCAAACTGCACTGTAATACCACTCGGATCTACTACCGTAAATCCATTTGTAGTTTCATTTATTTCATGTTGTTTTTCTATTAATCTTTCTTTTACTTCATTTAAAGCTTCTTTATGAGGGAGTACAATCGTATATACTTTTAGTCCCGTTGCATGTGCTGGTGGATGCGGGTTATTTACCCCGTTCCACGTATTTGCACCGATATGGTGATGATACCCTCCTGCCGAAATGAATAAGCAATCATCTTCACGCTGTTGTACTTCAAAACCTACTGTATCTACATAAAACTCATGTGACTTCTCGACATCAGCTATTCGTAAATGTACGTGTCCAACCACAGTGTCAGCAGGTAAACCATCAAACTCATAATCAACGAGCGTTGCTAGTTCTTTTAAATCAAGTGGCGTACTTCCTCCTGGCCCTTCTCCCCACTGATCTCGAGGACGGTCCGCATAAATCTCAATACCGTTCCCCTCTAAATCTTGTAAATAAAACGCTTCACTATACGTATGATCACTTGCACTATTAAACCTTGAAATTGGTAAAATTTCATTTGAATATGTATAACGTCCTTCTTGTTCAGCTGGACTATCAATTACGTTCTTATTACGAATCACCCCAAATAGTGCCGAAGCAAAAGCCTCACGAGTCGGAACTAAAAAGGCTACATGATATATACCCGTCGTACGTGGTTCTTGAAGCGCTGCATCTTCTAACTTCTCAAGTACAAGTAGCGTATTCTCACCACCTTTTCCTGCTAAATATGCTTTATTCCCCTCTTGCTTAATTACTTCTAGCCCTACTACATTCTCATAAAAAGCAATTTGACTCTCTAAATCTTTTACTTTAAATGCAACATGACCAATACGTGTTTTCGGATGAATTTGTACCATGAATAACTTCCTCTCCTAGTCCTTTATTTCAAAACAAATTAACATAGCCGTTACTATGAAGGATACAACCAAAAACATACTATGTAAATAAGAAAAATCAGAATTAATAGTTTTCCATAGACCATTAATGACAAAAAGCCATCTCCTCTGAAATTCAGAAGAGATGGCTTCTATTATATAAACCTTTTACTTTATTACCCTTTAACTATATATTTATTTCATCTTATGTACTTCAGCAACTAACTTTCCGCCCTGAATACCCATATAAAGCTTAACAGGAGCATCATTCGTATTTTCAAATACTAAGTCTAAATATGGATACGCAATTGTAGCATCTCTTCCCTGCGGGACATAACCTACTGTCTTAGAATGTGTAGTTCTCTCTACCATTTTTAAACCAGCTTGATCTGCTGCATTGTATAGAGTTGATGATGTTTGACAAACGCCACCACCATAACCATCTACTAATTTACCATCTACAATTTCTTTACCTAATTGATATCCTTTATCTGGCGTTGTATCACCGATTAATGCATTAAAAGAGAAACCGTCTCCTTTTGCTAATACAACTCCATTTATGCTCGCTGCTGACAAACGAATATTCTCAATACGGCCACCTGCTGAGCCACCTAAATTCGTTTCATATCTACCAATTACCGTGCCACTTCCTTGCGCATCACTTAATGTTGCGGTAGGCTTTTTCTCAACGATAGGTAACTGATATGAAGAATCCCACATACCTACATTTAATAATTTGTCTACTAATTCTTTTTCCATTAATTCATAAGAAGGCTTTCCTTCTTGCCATGATCCATCAGGCGCTATACGTGAAGGGACCATCTTTTTGTCAACGCTTTTCCCAACTTCACCAGCAACCTTCGTTACCGATTTTTTGAATTTCGCCTCATCTTCAAAATAACCTAAGCTCGATAAGTCTATTTTCTTCACTTCAGTACCAGTACGCCCATCCACTAGGCTAATTGAATCCTGTACATCAGCCTTGGCCTCTACAACGTTCCCACCAAAATCACTTACTAATGCCACATCACTTACTTTTGTTCCACAACCACTTACTACAGCTACACATAGCACCCCTACTAATATACCCTTTATTTTTCGGAACAATATACTCTCTCCTTTTCCCCAACATTATTTCTTATGTATTATTTCATTTTTATGTATGTTTTGTTACAATCATTTTACAATATATTTAGAAAATGTTACAAGTTATTTTTTACTCTATTTAAATTACTCTTTTCTTTTGTAAATGTCTATACATATTTATATAAATTTTTGAGTTTGATAAGATTGTAACTTTTATGTAACCTATCTCTATCCAGTATATACCATTCAACAGATGAAATACAAATGTAAAACCCTTTCATTTCACCTCTCTAGTCACCTACATACTTCAAAAACCGTAATACCACTTTCTCATATGTGATCATTATTAAACAACTTAAACCGAGCTTTTATAGGTAAAAACAATCATTCACTTCAGCGTATATAGGTATTTGCCGTGCCACTACTCCGCTTTCGCACATACATTATGATGAATTCAACCCACCTTTAAGAAATGGAGGAGTTTTTATGTATCCCTACAATCCTTATGATCCATATAACCAATATGGTTACCAACCTCAGTATGATTTACAAGCACAATACCAACAATATATAGATCAAGCAGAGCAAGTTAATCCATATGATCCAAATAGACAATTTCAACTTCCAATCTCTTTTCCTGGCACCGGAAACCGTCAACTAGAACGACGAGTAAATGAGCTTGAGCAAAGAGTACGTCAACTAGAAAACACAGTTGAGCGTCATACTCGTAGACTAAACCGCTTAAATCAGCGTTTACGTACAGTAGAAAATAGACTAAACATTCCATTTTCAGCATTAGAAGACGGATTTTAATTTCGAAAATAACAAATATATAAGGAAGGGACTCCCCCTTCCTTATATAAATTGACGAAAGTTTTTTCCATCTCTATACTGATAAGAGTTAATGAAATGAAACAAGGTGATAAATATGGATTTTGAAATAAATTTTCTTTCCTTTTATGTAGTACAAGTTGAAGGAAAAGGTGAAGCAGTTGATAAACGCTATAAACATTTTCAAACATTAGACGCTGAAGAGTATGAAGATAGCTCTTTAAAAGAATTTTTGAATGGTGAATTATTAAAAATTTCAAAGCGAAAAGTAGAACGTCACGCAAAAACAGAACAAGCCCCAACAAAGATTGGTCGCTTTATTGTAGAAGAAGGGCACGAACTCGATTCAAACCCTCATTACAACTTATTTAATCGTATTCGTTTTGCAGAAACAAAAGAAAACTTCAAAGATATGAGCGAACCTCTCGTTTATACATACCTTGACACAAGCGCTGTACGTGGTGGTGTATTTTTAATCGCTCAAGCAAAACTACGCAAATACTTTGATGATCCATTCGTATTCGTAATGAAATGTGACTTCGAACCAAAGGTTGCTTCCATTTCTGATGAATCAACGCTTATTCGTAACGTTGAAATGGCCATCACAACAAAGAATATGAAATCTATCCAATACCCATACATGCCTGAAGAAGGTATGGTGGAGCCTGGCGAACTAAAAATACACCAAGCATCACACGCCCGCTACTTTGAGGACTTCTTAAAATTCGTCGAGTACGAGCGCTCTATGCCTGAAATTATGAAAACACAAGTAATGGACATGGTATACGATCAAATTGAAGATGTATTTGAAGAAGGTACTGAAGAACGTGAACAATTCGACCAAGCAATGGAAGTTTGGGCTGCCAGTCCAAAACGTGAAATTATGGAACAGTTTTCAACAGAAGAAGTAATGGAAGCTACTGCTCAAATCGTCGAGCACGCCCCTGAAGTAGAATTAAAGCTAAAAGCAGATCATATCTCTGTGAAGGCGTTGCTTGCTGATTTCGGAGATCTGATTCATATCGCTAAGATAAATGACAGATACGTACTAATGATCGAAGCAGATACTCTTACGTTTGAGAAAGGGTTCTCTCCAATTGAGTTTTTGAAGCCGGATGAATTGCAAGACGTGATTGAGCGGATTGAGAAGAAGCAACAGTTTGGGTATGATCCGAGCGGGATTGAATAGAACTCTTTTATAAACAGTGACTACTAAAGTGTTTAAAATATCAATTATGTGTTCACAAGCGTGAACATCCAGTACTAAAATTCTTGGTTCTAATATTAAATAAATGCTTCCATATAACTATTTTTTACTGAGCGCTATTCACAAGCGCTCTTTTATTTTGGTCACATTTCCGTGTCTATTTGGTGGTCACTAAAAGTATATGGGTACTAAAACTTTCTACTATTTGAGTTTTTGAAGTCGGATGAGCTGCAGGACGTGATTGAGCGGACTGCGAAGAAGCAGGGATACTAATATGTTTGTGTGATTTACAGAAACAAGCTATCATTTTATAGATTTAATTTTACCATTCACTACTTTCCTCCCCTACACCTCCCATATACATAAGATGCTATATCTATTTGGGAGGTGTAGGGGTTGTTCTTAAATCAAAATCCACAGCTTGCTTCTTATGAAATAGGAGATTGGTCATATGGTGACCTTAATGTTCGTACTTGGGGGGGAAGGAGCTTCGCTTAAATTAGGTAAGTTCTGTTCCATAGCCGACCATGTAACAGTCTTTTTAGGTGGCGAACACAGAACAGATTGGATTAGTACCTATCCATTTAATGTGATAGTTCCCGAGGGTGCGGGGTTTAGCGGTCATCCGAAAACTAAGGGAGATGTAATCATTGGTCATGACGTTTGGATAGGCAGTGGCGCTATGATTATGTCTGGAGTCAAAGTCGGAAACGGAGCTGTTATTGGCGCAAGAAGCGTTGTAACACGAGATATCCCGCCGTATGGAATAGTAGCAGGTAATCCAGCAAAGTTGGTTCGGTATCGTTTTTCACCAGAAGTGATTGAAGAACTTCAACAAATTTCTTGGTGGGACTGGGATATATCTACTATCACGGCGTCTTTACATTTTCTTCTTTCAGATAATGTCAGTGAGTTTATTCGAGAATATAAAGAATGATCAACTCACTTAAAAAGTAAATACTAAAAAACTCCTATATCTATAAATGGAATAGGAGTTTTTACATTGCTCACTAATAAATTCTCCTCATAACAAGGACTAGCCTTAGCTACCTTAATACATTTACGTTACGTTACCTTTCCCTCTTCCTGCACCTTCTCCATCTCAGCCAAATACCTAAGCTGCCTTTCCGCCTTTCTCACCGCAGTAGGAAAGTGTTTTTTCAAAAGTTCTACTGCAGATTCACTTATATAATATCTTTCCGTTATACTTTCCCACGTGTCACTACTTTCAAATGCACTCCATACAAAAGGACGCTCTGTATTTTTTCTCAGTTCTTTAAACACCCATTTTCGCATCCTTTTTTTCGCTTTTTCTGTTAGTTTTCCGTTCTTTACAAGTTCAAGCTCACCATGTCTCTTGTATCGCTTATTAATATCTCTCTCACTATATGCTTTAAGAAATATATTCGCTGTATTCTCAGCATCTGCGAAAGCACGATGTTGCCTACCTTCCCATGTTAAACCGAGCTGCTCCACTGCAAATTGTAAACTTGGTGTATGCTCAAATAATTCTTCATATGCCTGGAAAACAAATTTTTGCACATCAAATCTGCTCTCTTTTTCCATACATGGGCATTCTATACCGTATAATGTACAATCTTGAGATAGAAAACGATAATCTTCTTTTCCCCATGAAATAAATATAGAATCTTCTCCGATGAACTGAATAAATTTCTCTATAATTTGAGGGAATTTCTCTGCACCAATTAAATCTTTCTTTGTAATTCCAGTTAATTTTGTTGTATGACGAGTTAATGGGGCACTTGGTTTTACTAACTCTGAAAATTCTCCAATAACCTTCATTGTACTCACATCTATTTTTACAGCTCCAATATCAACTATTTCTGACGGATCTTCTGATTTATACGGCCTAAAATTCCTTTCAATATCAAACACAATGAAGTGTGTAGCGTTTTTCAATTTGTATACCTCTTTCTAATTCCTATTAATATGAAAAGCCTAATTAACAGCTTCACTTTATTTTCAGTATCTATTTATACATGCAGTTTATACATTTAATACATTTAAATATAAATCGAAAATTCAGTCTTATTATCACATGTAAATAGGAGGACCTTCAATAAAAACGCAAAAAAAAGAAGGGCAAGCCCTTCTTTTTTCATAATTACTTCTTGTTTACGTTTGTAGCTTGAGGTCCACGGTTACCTTGTTCTACTTCGAAAGTAACTTCTTGACCTTCTTCTAAAGATTTGAAGCCGTCGCCTTGGATAGCTGAGAAATGTACGAATACGTCTTCTCCGCCTTCAACCTCGATGAAACCGAAACCTTTTTCTGCGTTAAACCATTTTACTTTACCGTTTTGCATTTAAAAAATCCTCCTACAATGTACCTATATGTACATATTCATTTTCAACCACTTTACAATAATACATCATATATTAAAAAACTGCAACCCCCGAGGAGATTTAACATTGCTATCCTCCTCGGAAGTTACAGCTCATTTAAATCTCTATATTATTAAAAGTAAAATGGTTTAAAGTAACTATATCATATCAATATAATAAAAGTAAAGTTTTTTTTAGCTATACAGCTTTTTTCTTCCATTGCATCTCTTTTAATTCACCTGATCCAGCTACAACATAGCCTTCTTTTTCATTAACAATGCGCCAACCATGCCCTTTAACCGAATCACATACTGTAACAATTCCTTCTTCAAGAAGCACACGGCAAACAGTACTAATTCCCGCCTTATTTTGCGTTGACGTTGTATATAACACATGCTGATCTACACTTAAATCTAAATAACTACTCGCTTTTTGTTCACTTTGACATGTATGCCAACCTATTTTATCACTTTCGATACTCTCATCTATTCTGCAAAAAGAAATATTCCCGCTAATTCCCTTGCACGATCCACTTGCCGATACTAAATAGGAATTATGTATAGTCAACGCAGAAATCATCTGATTCATCGCTATTTTAATCCTTTTTAATTTACGTGTCTCTAAATCAAAAAGCCAAACACCACCATATTTAGTATGTATTTTCGTACCGATAAATAAGTAATGTTTATATAAAAATAATGATCGAATAGATGGTGCCTCGCTACCATAATTAAGAAATGGCTGAATAGTCTCCCATGTGGAACCAAAATTATTAGAATGATACAGTGTTTTATCTCCATGAGCAATTACTGTTCCATTCTCATTACTACATACATTCCAGCTCGTTGCTTTCGTTGGAAAGCGCTGGATCGTCCACGTTTCTCCACCATTCATACTACGAATAAAAACTCCTTCGTCTCCTACTCCGTAAACTACGTTACCCTCACTATGTAAATCTCGAATTCGTTTTTGGAAACCAGTTAAAACCTGTTTCCATTCTCCATCTTTTTCAATGAATAAACCATTATATGTAGTAGCTAACAAAAGCTTCCCATCTCTTAACTTTGTAATAGCAGTTGCACTTAACATTGTTTCCACGTTGACACTCCCATTCCTAGAACTTCTCGGCAAAAGCAATTGCAAAATCACTGCATTTTTCAACATCATCTTTATCTTCTGGAGCTAATTCAATTTTCAATCCTTCTTGTACAAGTTCTGCCCCGCATTTTACAAGACGTTCTTCAAATATCGTTACCGCTTCACAAAACAGTTCATACGCTGTATCACCTGATCCAAAAACAGCCACTTTTTTACCCGTTAAATCTATATTTTCTAACTCATCATGGAAATCTTCCGCTTCAAATGGTAATTCACCATCACCCCACGTATAAGATCCTAAAATGATTCCATCATAAGCTAATAATTCTTCAGCATCCATACCTTCCATCTCTTGCAATACTACTTCATGATCAAAGGCATCTAAACTTACTTTAATTAAATCAGCAATACTCTCTGTATTCCCTGACATACTTGCATACGCTATTAAAATTTTCGCCACTTTGACATCCCCCTTTTACAATAAATGATTCTCATTCTCATTATATTAATAATGAGAATCAATTTCAATTATATTTTTGTTATTTTATTTTATTCCATAAAAAAAGAACAGATGACTATACAATCATCTGTTCCTTTTTATTACTTTTTAAAAATACCAAATGGTTTTCCAACTGGTAATACAACTTTTTCGAAGTGTGTATTTAACACAGCTGCTGCTGAACCATAGAAAGATAATAATGAAATACATAGTTCAGAATACGCTGCTAAATTATGCATTGCGTGCGGCATAACACCTAAAGTACTTAATGAAAGACCGATAAATAAGAAATCAATAAGGACGAAAATCATAAATAATACTTTATGTGTTTCCATTGCACCAATTGTCATAAAGATCGTGAAAATCAAGTATCCGATAAAGGCTATACCAAGCTGTTTTGAATCTGCAGTTTGGGCTAATTTTTCGCCAAATACTCCAAGTTGAATTAACCAAGTCATTCCAACACCTAACCAAAATA
The DNA here is from genome assembly GCF_016892495.1 of Bacillus sp. RIT 809. NCBI lineage: Bacteria > Bacillati > Bacillota > Bacilli > Caryophanales > Bacillaceae > Bacillus > Bacillus sp. RIT 809. The sequence continues at coordinate 60,872 of NZ_JAFEMR010000007.1, forward strand.
GGCCGTACGCACCAAATGCTGTTGTACCGAACGTATTGTTATGCTTTGCATCGTGAATGCATGCAAAGATTTGTGCAAATCCTCCTAAAAAGATTGCCCATGGTAATACAAGTGAAACGCCATCTGTTAAGCCTAACTTTTGAGATGATGCTACAAGTGTTACCATCGCTAATCCAAATAGACCAATTCCAGATGGATCTGCTGTTGTCATTTTCACATGATGTGTAGTAGTTTGATTGCTCATATAAACCTCCTGATTATAAACATACTCGAATACAATACTTAAATCAGAAGGCTATGTCAATGGTTTTTTTTGTATGTTGTCAGACCTTATTTCCTATAATAATCGAATACACTTTGGGCCACATCATACGGTTTTATATTTACATTTGGCAACTCATTTATCGGCATCCATAAAGGAATATAACTCCCTCTATCTTTCAACTCGAACTCCTCGCCTTTACCACTTCCGAAAACTCCACCTATAATATGGGCATTATAATAATACTCCGTACCTTTATACTTCACCTTTGCAATCAGATGCTCCACTTGTATATGCACCCCTAATTCTTCATAAAGTGAAACTTTAATCAGTGGGAGTTTTGTTCATCCCCCACTGATTATTAGTTGAACCAATCGGGCGTTTACGGGCAGTTGATCTCCCACCTAACTTCTTTGCTCCAACTGAATTTTGAGGTGGGGGTCTTACTGCCCGTTAATGCGGGATAAATCTCTCGCTTCGTTGCTTCTTCAGGTGTTTCTCCTTCTTCAATTCCCCCGCCTGGAAAAACAAAATACATCTCACCTTCTCGAACACGTTTTATAAGAGCGATTTTACCGTCCTGTACAATAATAGCTGCACCGCGATTTCTTCTCACTTTATTACCTCAACACCAATCGCAACTGTTCCCCATTCTTTTTCTTGTTCTTTCGTATAGATTTTGTATGTACTTTCTAACATTTCCTCTAAGCTAACATTTTCACGGTCAAATAATTTTTTATCAATTTGTTCGTACATTTCCTTAAAACTCTCGTATCGCTTTACCTCTGTTACCTTTACAATAATTGTTTCTGCCGTCATAAGGTTGGTAAATACAATTTCATCACCATGTTTTATTTGTTGACGCTTTTTATCATACAATCTAACTTCAAATACTTTTTTACCCGAATAAATAGATTGAAAAGGCTCATTATATAGTCCCATTTTATGTCTCATATTTCCCACTCCTTTTCATTAGTCTAACATATAGGGAATATTCATTTTCCCTCTCCTCAGAAATACTAAACGTAACAATCTTACCGATTGTTAGAAGTGAAGAATTAATAATAATGATGCTATACTGTATACGTTGTCCAATAAAATCCCACACATATGAGAGGAGTTTTCTACACTATGCGCTACGTTATCGTAACAGGAACTTCACAAGGTTTAGGTGAGGCAATCGCCGTGCAATTGTTAGAAGAAAATACAACCGTTATCTCTATTTCTAGGAGAGAAAATAAAAAGCTTACAAAAATCGCCGTGCAAAACAACAGCAATTGTATTTTCCATTCCATAGATCTTCAAGATGTACATAATTTAGAAACGCATTTTAACGAAGTCTTTTCATCTATTCAAAAAGACAATGTCTCATCGATTCATTTAATTAATAATGCAGGCACAGTTGCACCAATAAAACCCATCGAAAAATCAGAAAGTGAACAATTCATTACGAACGTTCAAATTAATTTAATTGCACCGATGATCCTTACTTCCACTTTCATGAAACAGACGAAAGACTGGAAAGTAGATAAACGCATTATAAATATTTCATCTGGTGCAGGAAAAAATCCTTATTTCGGATGGGGAGCTTATTGTACAACGAAAGCCGGTATAAATATGTTTACACAGTGCGTAGCTACTGAAGAAGTGGAGAAAGACTACCCTGTAAAAACTGTCGCTTTTGCACCGGGTGTTGTTGATACAAATATGCAAGCACAAATTCGTGAAACAAATAAGGAAGACTTTATTAACTTAGACCGCTTCACCGCATTAAAAGAAAAAGGAAAGCTACTGTCACCTGAATATGTTGCGAAAGCTATTCGTAACTTACTAGAGACTGAAGACTTTCCGCAAGGCGAGGTTATTCGAATTGATGAATAACGAAAAGGCACGCTAAATTAGCGCGCCTTTTTGTTCTATTTCTCTAAAAATATAAGTACCGACTCCATAATCTTCTCATAACCAATTTCTTGATAAATTTTATTAGACGTTGGATTTGCTAGATCGGTATATAATGTCGTTGTTTTGTAGCCTTCATCTAGCATACGTTGACTAAGTTCGGCTACACAAATAGATGCATATCCTTTTTTTCGTTCCTCTTTCGGCGTATAAACGAAATTGACTGTTATATTATTTGTAGTCGGTCTCGTTTTTGCAGCTACAGAGACTAGTTTTCCGCCCACCTCCAGACCAAATAGACGGTTAGTAGTTATTAGTGTATATGCAGTTTGTTTTGCTTCTTCTTTCGTAGTAGGAAGCTTCACATCTTCACAAAATTGATGTATCCACTGTTCTATTAATGGCAGCTCATCACTATTTACTGCTCGAAAAATTCCATCTCCGCTCCACTTCTTCTTTACTTGTTTTAATTCATATACACCTTGTTCCATTCCAAGTGTAGTTTTTTTCTGTTCTAATATCGCAATCTCTTCAGCTAATTTCTGTACGATTTTTTTATTACCAATCAATCCAGGAATATCTGGATATACATTCGTTAATTGCTTTGCAAGTTCCACTATAGCCTCTTCCGAAATTTCAGATGTAGCTACAATAACTTGTTTCTCCACTGTTTGAAGAAATACAATCGTAACTTCTTCCCCTTGTTTCGCTGCCGCCATAAACATCGGCTCTTCAGCAACTTGTAATACACCTAATAGCAAATTATTCTCCTGCTCATTCCTTTCTAAAAATGGTATAACATCCTCTTTAAAATGAATAACATTTTCATATACTTGTAATTGAATCATCGACAATCTCTTCCCTCAATTTATATTTAAATAAAGTATTGGCGATTAATTCATTAAATCCTTCTTTTACGATTCAATAATATTTGAAACTAATGTGTTCAAATCATTTTCAGCATGCAACACTCTCTTCTTTTCCTTCTCAAATAGCTCCTCTTCTTTTCGAAACGATTCTTTACGTTTATTAATCATACGCTCCATCTCTTTTTTACTCGGTCCACCATATACATTTCTTTTTTGAATAAAAGCTTCTGGTGATATGATTTCTTTCCACTCTTCTTCTAATAAATTTACTTTCAAATTTTCTTGTAAGTATACATTTATGTCTTTGAAATTTAATTCATGTAACTCCTTTTTCTGCTCCAATGACATATTCGCAATCGCACTTGCTGCATGATGTGCATGCCGAAATGGTATTTCATAGTTTTTTGTTAAAACATCTGCGAAATCTGTAATCGTAATCGCGTGTTTATATGAGCGACTTTTTAACGTTTCCTCTTCTACTTTCATCGTTCGAATAACTGCGTTCATAATACAAAAAACACGAATCGCCTTTTCGATTCCTTTATATAAATACGGCTGCAAGTCATCCTCCGTATCGACAATATCGCCAAATGGTGTATTATGAATCATTTGAAATACAGTAAAGGCTTCCCCTAAAGCACTACTCGTAATAGCACGGGCATGTTCAATTGAAACAGGATTTCGTTTTTGCGGCATAATACTACTTATTTGCACATATGGCTTTGCTACAGTAATCCCATCATATTCTTTCGTCGCTAATAGTAAAAAATCATGAATCCATCTACTCGTATTCGTCATAATAACCATTAGTAACGAGCTAACTTCTAATAAATAGTCCGCTCCAGCAACAGCATCATATGAGTTCTCAATTACATTTGTAAACCCAAGTAACTGCGCAACTCGTTCTCTCTTAATAGGAAAACTTGTTGTAGAAAGGGCAGCTGCCCCCATTGGAGAATGATTTACAAGATGATACGCTTTTTTCATTCTTTCTAAATCTCGTTGCATCGTATCGTAAATTGCCAAAACATAATGACCAAATGTTGTCGGCTGCGCCGGTTGTGTATGTGTATACGCGGGCATAATTGTTTCCATATGTTCACCGGCAAGCTCCAGCATACTTTCTTGCAGCAATAAATGATGTTCCATTAACCGTAATACAAATTGCCGTAAACTCATGCGATACATCGTTACACCCATATCATTTCTACTTCTACCGATATGCATATTACTTACAAATTCACACTTTGCTTCTTGAGAAAGCAAATATTCAACTAAGAAAAAAAGATCTTCATGTTGCTCTGTATATAGCAACTTCTCCTTTGGAATCCCCTCTACTTTTTTAAGTGCGGTTAATATAACTTTCGCTTCTTCTCTTTTCATCAACTTTTCTTCAGTTAACATAATAATATGTGCCCTATGCACTTGAAACATATCTTTTAATAAATAATTACGCTGAAAATTAAATACGTGCTGTAATACACAATCTACATATGTTTTCCCAGGGAAATCAGCGCCTTCCTTCTTAATAAACTCTTCTTTACTCTGTTTCATCACCTTTTCCCCTTTCGCCTAAGTGTTACTACCCATCATACCCAGGGATGGTGAAAAAGTGCTTGTACATAAAAATAAACTCGGCGCTCATAGCACCGAGTTTACTTAATAAAAGTCGCATCATACTTATCACTTTGCAACACTTGGAAGTGTAGATTTGCTAAATGTTTACGTATTTCAGCACTGTCATCTTCATTTAAATTATTTGCCAAGAAAACAATTTCTGTACAGTTTCCGCGTTTATCCATTGCATAAACTGCTTTTGTTACCGTCCATGGTGTATAACCATTCTTTTGCCCGGCATGCCTGAATGTTTTACGATATTTCTTTGCACTCATATCTGTTTCGACGATATTCGCCCACACTTTTTCTTCCGCTTCTGTAAGGCCACCTTGATGATTTGCCTTTTGAAGCAGTACCATATAATCGTTAGCGGAAGCAGCCGGCAATCTATCCGACCAAATTTTGTCGTAACGCTCCTCTAAATATATAGGAATTTCCTTCTGTAATAATGGTCCCTTCTTTTTTAAGCGTTCATGAATAATCATAGCATATTCACGATATTGCTCTTGAGACATTTCTTTTAACTTTTTCTCTATTTTATATTTTGGAACATGTAATTCTTTATGCAAATATCCCGGAATGTATAAAGATGAAACGATCGGAAATAGCGGTTGATGTGCAGGAAGCGCTAAACTTTGTAAATTCCGATTAATATTGTCTAATCCTAATACCTCCATTAAATATTCAGTATTTGCATTAGAACTAAACTTAACCATTCCTTTTGCAACTTCTTCTAAAGAAACCGCTCCTTCAGTTATCTTTTCTTTTTTTTGTAAATAATTTTGCCATCTATCTTGTGCACCACCATCTGTACTCGGCACATAATAACGATTCACATCATTAATTGAAACGAAACTAGACGGATCGATTTTCCCCTCTGTAACTTGTTTCGTATATTCAAGCGCCACAATTAACTTCATCGTACTAGCAACTGGCAATACAACATCTGGATTTACAGAATACACAACTTTATCATTTCTCTTTACTAGAAGAGCGCTATTTTTTTCATTTTTATGCTCTTCAATAAAGGATGCGATGTACTGCGCATCATCATTATTTGAACTCCACACCTTTTTCACTAAAAAGTTACCCGATATCAGCAAAACAAAAATACCCACAATCACTGCGCATACTATAGTCTTTTTCAAGTGAAATTCCTCTCCTATTGTGTAACTCTTCTCTATTTATCTCTTAAAAACAAAATAATGGAGATGATTATTTAAATAATCATCTCCATTATTTTAACTTGCATGTTCCTATTATGTCTACGTCATAATTTTCACAAAATCCTCAAGAAACTTTTTATAATGTAATGACCAACCAATTCTCACCCAATTTTTCAATGCTTTCGCTTCAGGCTGCGGGCGAAAATCAGCGATACTCTCTCCTTTTGCAGCTCCAATCGTATCGACATCAACACGGCGATACACGTAATCTAAAAGAGATGGATTTACCGCTACCATCATCGTAACTACATCGTGCACTGGGCTTCCTGTTATTTTAGGATTCAGGTTTTTATAAGCTTTATAATAATAATTGAAAATCGGTTCTATTAATTTCTTGAAATTCGTTTTAGAATGTTTCGTAATATATTTCACCATTTCCGGTGTAATAATCGCTTCTGAAGTAACGTTAAGCGGTATTAATGTCACATTTTTTGCATTTTGCATAACTAATTGTGATGCAATTGGGTCTCCGTGAAAATTTGCCTCCGCGACTGGCGTAACATTTCCGGGCATTAAAAAAGCACCGCCCATTATATAATATTCTTTCACGTACTTCATCATCGGTTTTTCTAAAATAAATGCCGTCGCCAATGTTGTTGACCTGCCAGCATCAACAATGATTAATTCTCCTTTATACTTTTCAAGAATATCGAAAAATGCACAAAATGATTTTATATTTGGAGAAAAGGCTTTCGGAGGCTTAATTGGTCCTAAGCCATCTGCACCGTGAATCTCCGGATAATACGTCACAAAATCTCCGGATAAAGGAATTTTCGCACCATTAATAACAGGTATATCTTCTCGCCCTGCCATTTGCAATAAATACGCCGCATTACTTGTCGCCTTTTCTTGTGTTACATTTCCATATCCCGTTACGACACCAACAATATCAATATCAGGATGTAACAATCCATACATAATTGCTAAAGAGTCATCAATTCCTGGGTCTCCTAAAAATAATATTTTTTTCATAGACCTCAACTCCATCCCATCAATTGTTATTACTTTATGAATGTATGGCGGAATACAGACTGAAAAAGAAAATTTTGTATAAACAAAAAACGTAGGAACTTCGCATTAGAAGTCCCTACGTTTTTCTATATTTTTATGCTACTTTTTTCATCGTAACCATACTACCAATTATATACGCAATAAATGCAAAGCAAATCGGGAAAACAACTGTATGTATACCGAATGGATTAGGGTAGCAAAGGTGAATAAACATATAGGAACCTACTCCAACTAAAATAGATGCGAGAGCTCCAGTTGCATTTCCCTTTTTCCAATATAACCCTAACACAATCGGCCAAATGAACGCTGCTTCTAAACCACCGAAAGAAAATAAATTTAACCAAATTAAAAAATCTGGTGGTTTAATAGCCGCTGCATAAACAAGCAGTCCTACGATACCAGTAATCCACAGACTTCCTTTTTTTATCGTACTAGCCGCTGCATCTTTATTTATGTAGTTCACATATATATCTTTAATAATTGACGAACTTACAAGTAATAATAATGAGTTCACAGTAGACATTATCGCTGCCATTGGTGCAGCTAAGAAAACTCCAGCTAACCAAGGCGGCAACACTTCCATCGCGAGTAGCGGCATTACTTTATCTGGTACCGTTATGCCTGGAAGGACTACTCTTGCAAACACACCTGTTAAATGCATACCAATCATAATTGTACCGACGACAACCGTTCCAATGATTAATGCTTGGTGCATAGCTTTTGAATTTTTATAGGACATAGCACGCACACTAATTTGCGGTAATCCAACGACACCAATTCCAATTAAAATCCAAAATGATGTGACATATGATTTCGTTAAACTTCCATCCGCTCCGAACGGTGTTATTAAATTCGGATTAATTTGAATAAGTTCCTGCATAATCTTTTCAACTCCGCCACCAGCAATGACAGTAGCAATTAAAATGATTGTTGTTCCGACTAACATAATGATTCCTAATAACGTATCTGATAAAGCGACTGCACGAAATCCACCAATTAACACATACACAAGTACAGAAAATGTAAATAAAAATAGTGCCGTTGTGTAGGAAAGTCCTGTTAGCGACTCAATTAATCGTCCGCCGCCAACCCACTGGGCTACTGTTGCTGAGAACAAAAAGATTATAATACATAACGCAGAAAGAACAACTACCGCTTTATTATTGTATCTGCCCTTTAAATAATCAATAAGTGTAATTGCTTCCATCTTCCTAGCGATAATAGCAAACTTTTTACCAATAACCGTCAAAACGATATATCCTGTTACAACTTGAATCGCTGATAACAGCACCCATCCAAGACCCATATTGTAAGCAATACCAGGCCCGCCGATAAAGCTACTTGCACTACCGTACGTAGCAATCATCGTCATAGCTAATAATAAGCCACCTAGTTCACGCCCACCAAGAAAATATTCTTGTAAAAATTTATTATTAGCGGTTGCTTGTACACGTCTTGATGCATATACACCAATTAAAAACACAACGATAAAAGAAATTATCATTGGGATTATTACATACCAATTCATCTATCATTCCTCACTTTTTTCTTCCTCATCGAGTGGAATATCTTGAAATAAAAAACGAACAACTAAAATAAGCAAAATAACCATTACGATAAATCCAACGATACAGCTATAAAAAAACCATGCTGGAAAACCTAATACATATGTATATTCACTCGGATCCTTACTTCCAAGCCCATAAGCAAATCCATACCATACTATAAAATTAATAATAGCTAATCCAAGACCAATTAACGCTTCTCTATGGGCAACTCGAAAGCGCGGATCATCATGATAATTCTTCATTTTCTCCCTCCTCTCACGATGTATAATTGTACCACTGTTTTTCTAGTTTTTCCTACTAGAAAACAAAAACGCGCAGGATTTTTTGTAATTATATAGAATACAATGTTTCATTACATATTTTTTACAATTGTAATGAAAATGAAATTTGAATTTTCAGTATTTTTTATTTATGATTTTAATTAGAGGCTTTTCATCTAGTTCCCACATCCTTGATTTCGGAATAAACGCTGTCTCGTACTGCGTTTAAATTATATTTTCAAGGGGGTTATACAATGAGTCAACTAGCTGTAAATCTTCATGAAAAGGTAGAGAAATTTCTTCAAGGCACAAAGAAACTATATGTGAACGGAGCGTTCATTGAAAGCGCTTCTGGAAAAACATTTAAAACTCCTAACCCAGCAACTGGTGAAACACTCGCTATCGTTGCTGAAGCTGGTCGCGAAGACATTCATAAAGCTGTCGTAGCTGCTCGAATGGCTTTCGATGAAGGTCCTTGGTCACGCATGAGCACTGCTGAACGAAGCCGTCTTATGTACAAGCTCGCTGATTTAATGGAAGAGCATAAAGAAGAGCTGGCACAGCTTGAAACTTTAGATAACGGAAAACCAATCCGCGAAACTTTAGCAGCAGACGTTCCTCTTGCAATTGAACATATGCGCTATTATGCTGGCTGGGCTACAAAAATCGTTGGACAAACAATCCCTGTTTCTGGTGAATATTTTAACTATACACGCCATGAAGCTGTTGGTGTTGTCGGTCAAATTATCCCATGGAACTTCCCACTTCTTATGGCAATGTGGAAAATGGGAGCAGCCCTTGCAACAGGATGTACAATCGTTTTAAAACCTGCAGAACAAACTCCATTATCCGCTCTATACTTAGCTGAATTAATTGAAGAAGCTGGATTCCCGAAAGGCGTTGTTAACATCGTTCCTGGATTCGGTGAAACAGCTGGACAAGCTCTCGTTAATCATCCACTCGTAGATAAAATTGCATTTACAGGCTCTACTCCAGTCGGCAAACAAATTATGAGACAAGCATCTGAATCGTTAAAACGCGTTACATTAGAGCTTGGTGGTAAGTCGCCAAACATTATTTTACCAGACGCTGACTTATCTCGAGCGATTCCAGCTGCGCTTTCTGGTGTTATGTTTAACCAAGGACAAGTGTGCTGCGCTGGGTCACGCTTATTTATTCCGAAGAAAATGTACGACAATGTCATGGCTGATCTCGTTCTATATTCAAAAAAATTAAATCAAGGCGCTGGTCTAAATCCAGAGACTACAATCGGACCTCTCGTTTCTGAAGAACAGCAAAAACGTGTAATGGGCTATATTGAAAAAGGCATTGCAGAAGGTGCTGAAGTACTTTGCGGAGGAAACAAACCATTCGATCAAGGTTACTTCGTTTCTCCTACAGTATTCGCTGATGTAAATGATGAGATGACAATCGCTAAAGAAGAAATTTTCGGTCCAGTTATTTCTGCATTACCGTTTAACGATATTGATGAAGTAATTGATCGTGCGAATAAATCACAATTCGGCTTAGCGGCTGGTGTATGGACAGAAAACGTAAAAACTGCACATTATATTGCAAGCAAAGTACGTGCAGGTACAGTATGGGTAAACTGTTATAACGTCTTTGATGCAGCATCTCCATTTGGAGGATTTAAACAATCTGGCCTTGGCCGCGAAATGGGATCTTACGCGCTGAACAACTATACAGAAGTGAAGAGCGTTTGGATTAACTTAAATTAACGAGAAAGAACCTGACCTACTCGGTCAGGTTCTTTTCATTATGTATTCATTTACACTTGCAACCCACCGCTCACATTTAATACCTCTCCTGTAATGTAAGACGCATACTCTGATGCTAAAAAGGCAGCTGCGTTTGCAATATCTTCTGGTGTTCCGATTCTCCCAACTGGAATCGCTCCAACCATTTTTTCTTTTACTTTATCCGGTATTGTTTTTGTCATATCAGTATCCATAAACCCTGGACAAATCGCATTACACGTAATACCAAAACTTCCAACCTCTTTCGCTGCTGTTTTTGTTAAGCCTACAACCCCTGCCTTTGTAGCCGCATAATTTGCTTGTCCAATATTTCCTTCCCTACTAATAGAAGAAATATTAATAATCCGTCCATACTGTTGTTGTCTCATATAAAGAAGTGCTGGCTGCATACAATAAAAAACGCCAGTTAAGTTCACTTGTAATACTTGTTCCCAAGCAGACTTCTCCATCTTATGTAACATTGCATCTTTTGTAATCCCAGCGTTATTCACTAAAATATGTAATGTACCAAATTTTTGCACCGCATATTCAATTAACGACTTCGCTTCATTTTGATTACTCACATCACATCGATATAAGCTCACATCATACCCTTCATCTGATAATTCACGTGTCGTTTCTTGTAGCTTCTCTTCATTTACATCACTAATTAATACTTTAGCCCCTAGTTTTGCAAAAACTCGTGCGATTTCTTTTCCAATCCCCTGCGCAGCACCCGTTACAACAGCTGTTTTCCCATTCAACAAGTCCATCCCTATCCCCCATTTCTATTAGTTATATTGTATATTTCGGCTCTATGCTTTCCAAATCCTCTTTGTATAAAAAAGTCTATTTGTGTCAAACTAACTTTGCAACGCCGCATAAAGTGAAACTTTAATCAGTGGGGAGTTTGTTCATCCCCCACTGATTATTAGCCCTCACCAATCGGGCATTTACGGGCAGTTAATCTCCCACCTAGCTTCTTTGTTCCATCTGAATTTTGAGGTGGGAGTTTTACTACCCGTTTATGCGGGATAAAACACAAGGAGATTGTGTCGAATGAAAAAAAAGAATGTAAATCGAAACAAAGCTGCCGATGGCATTGATGTTGAGTTCGCTCGCGAACTCGCTGACCACAATGACTTAGAAGCAAACGCACGTGCAAATGCCGCTGATGCACGTCAAAAACGCCAATCAACAGAAAAATAAGGCACTACAACGTTCCTTATTCTTTTCAACAGGGACCTACTACCCATCAAAATAAACCGAGAGTATCTCTCGGTTTATTTTCTATATTTCTTTACGTAATGCGCTAAAGCAAGTAACGGATATATATGCCCATAACTATGGTAGCGAATATAAAAGCCACCCGGTAACCCTGTACCAGTAGGATATTTTTCATTCATAGTAGACTGCGCGAGCAAATATGAAATTCCTTTTCGAATAATCGGTGTTTCTTGATCGTAGTAAGAAATAAGTGCATCAAGTGCCCACGCTGTTTGTGACAGCGTGCTAAAGGGTAAAGAAATAAATTTTTTCTCTACACTACTTTGACAGGATTCTCCCCACCCTCCGTCTTCATGCTGCAAATGCTCGAGCCATGAAGATGCTTTTTTCAACGACGGATGAGTAGAAGGCACTCCTACTGCACGTAAGCCTGTCATCGTTGCCCATGTCCCATATATATAACATATTCCCCATTTTCCATACCATGATCCATTCTGTTCCTGTACATCCATTAACCATTTGATAGCTTTCTTTTTTTGCTCTTCAGGCAATTCATTCGGTGCATACGTTCCGAATAATTCTAACACCCTACCTGTAATATCTGGTGTGGACGGATCGGTTATCATATCACTCGCATTTTCAATCGGCAAATTCGATAGTAACTTGCTCGTTACCCCTCGTTCAAAAGCTCCCCAGCCTCCATCATTGTTTTGCAATCCTTTTACCCATTCCACGCCTCTTCCCCAAGCCTTATCTACTCTATCATTCCCTCTACTTCGCGCTAACGCCCTAAGGACAGCTGTAGTATCGTCTATATCAGGGATCGTCGTATTAACATCTGAAAATCCCCAACCGCCAGCTACAAGTGATGATGCATGTACGCTCCAATCTACCTTTTTAGTTTGTTGTTTTTGCAATAAATACTCTGTCGCCCTTTGAATCATCTTATTTTCATTTGTAACTTTAGCTTCTTGCAATGAATAGCTAAGTAAAGCGGTATCCCATACGGTAGAAGGAGAATTTTGCAAATGACTTCCTCTGTCCATCTTCCATATATAAGATTTTAATCCTGTCACAGCTTTCTCAATAATTGGAGACTGAATAGAGTGCCCTAATGCAAGCAAAGCATAAATCATATAAAACGTAGCACTCGCATAACTATACAAAGTTCCATTTTCATCTATACGCTCCTTCATAAAGCGCTCTACTTCTTCGTATCCTTTATGATGTAACGATAATGGATAAGATATTACCTTTTTCACATCACCTACAAACGATTGAAACAGCGGAGACCGCTCCTCTCGAAACCATTGCCCACCCCCGCCTGCAATATGATTTAAATTTGGCAATAACTTTTTCTCTACACGGAATCTCTTATTCATACAAATCATCATCGGAATTAAATGTATACGCGCTGAGCTGCTTAGCCCAAATATACTGAGGGGGGAGTCATCTTGTAAAAATAAGATTGGCGTTGGAAAGTGAAAAAGCGCAGGAAATTCATATTCTCCATGAATCGCTAATAAAAATTTCGTCATAAAATGAGCACGAGAAACTCCCCCGTGTTCCTTAATAAACATTTCAGCTCGCCTCATATTCATATCTTCTTTCGAATATTTTTCCGAAGCAAGTAAAGCAGCATATGCTTGAATCGTGGCGGATAAATTCCCTCCCCTTTCATCTTCATATAATTTCCAAGTCCCTTCATTTGTTTGAAGAGATGCTAACCTTTTCACAAACGGTTCTATTTCGTCATTTCGCCCTAATAATTTGAGTAAAAAAATCATATGACAATCCGTTAGTAAAGCTCCTTCAAAACAAAATGACCACGTTCCGTCTTGCCTTTGCATCGTTTGAAGTGCAGTCGTTCTCCGCTCTATCTCCTCACGCACTTTGTCATATAGTAGCACACCGCTCACCCACCCTTTCTAAGTCCGTATACGATATTCGAAAACTTAGCTAAATATGTATGAAAACAAAGAAAAGCAGAACGTGTATTACACACATTCTGCTTACAAACAATACCCAACCCCGACAACAATTCCTAATAGTGCACCAACAACAACTTGATAGGGTGTATGTCCAACGAGCTCATTTAACTTTTTATATTCTGTTTGTCTACCATGAAAAAAATCATTCAATATTTTCGCTTGCTTACTAACCGCAAGCCTTACTCCTGAAGCATCGTACATAACAATAATGGCAAAAATAGCGGCAACCGCAAATATTGGACTCTCCACACCTTCCACCACTCCGACACCTGTAGCAAGTGCAGTAACAGTCGACGCATGCGAACTTGGCATTCCACCTGAAGCAAAGAACTTAGCAAAATCAAACTCGCCTGTTTTTATTAATTTAAAAACGACTTTCGTTAACTGTGCTAAAAACCAAGAAATTACAGCTGCTATAAGTGGGTCATTATGTAAAATTGTTTCCATGTTTTTCAGCTCCTCACTGACTATAATGGAATTTCTATATAATATAAGTATAAAGAAAAATGCGTAGAAAATACTACGCATTATGATACTTTTGCTGATTTATTTTTAATAAATTTTGGTTGTTTCTGTAGTAGAAACTTTGTTTTCGCCATTGAAAAGACAAATAAAGCAATCCATATACAGAAAAACGCAATCATATGAGTAGATGTGAAATGTTCACCAAAAACGAACACACCTAAAATTAAACTAATAGTCGGCGCGATGTATTGTAAAAATCCTATCATATAGAGCGGAATAAGTTGTGCTCCTTTAGCAAAATAAAAGAGTGGTAACGCTGTAACAATACCCGCCCCTATTAAAAGAAACGTTGATATTGCCGAAATAGAACCGAACGAACCAAAGCCATGAACTCCTGTCATAAACAAATATATAAGTGCAAATGGCGTCACTAACATCGTTTCCATCGTAAGCCCAATTGTTGCGTCGTAATTTAATAATTTTTTCGTTAATCCATATAATCCAAATGAAAAAGCAAGTGAAAGAGAAACCCATGGAATTGATCCGAAACGTATCGTTAAAATAACAACGCCTAATCCAGCTAAACCAACCGCAACATATTGCCAAAAATTAAGCTTCTCTTTTAAAACAACTGTACCAAGTAAAATACTTATAAGTGGATTAATATAATACCCAAGACTTGCTTCGATTACATGGTTATGATTTACGGCCCATATGTATACAAACCAGTTTCCACTAATAAGTACCGAAGCAATTGTTAATGACATTAATAATTTAGGTCGTTTAAAAAGGGCCACTAACTCCCCACCAAACTGACGAAACCTCTTCGTTACTCCTAAAACTAACAACATAAAAACAAATGCCCAAACGATGCGGTGTGCTAATATTTCATCCGCCGGTACTTCCTCCACCCATTTCCAATAAATCGGAAGAACTCCCCACATCGTATACGCACCCGCCGCATATATAATCCCCTGCTTTTGCTCTGCTGTTTGACTCCCCATCTTCCCTGTTCTCCTCTTCTCTTTTTTTCTTCATTATAAGGTCTCACATACTTACTTTACCAATATTCAATCTGCATTTCTTTCGACATTCCTCTTGCAAATCCGTTATATGTATAAAAACACTCCTACTGTTATAATAACGAGCGCCGGAATACCGAAGACAAATTTACTTTTATGTGTCTTATGATGAAACATATACATACCAATCCAAGCTCCAACCGCTCCTCCAGCTGCAGCTGATAAAAACAACGTACTTTCTGGCGTTCTCCACTGCTTTTTCTTTGCTTTTCGCTTATCAAGCCCCATCATACTAAATGCTATAACGTTGATAACAATAAAATAAATCCATTTCATTTCTTTCTCTCCCTTAAAAAATCCGCTTTATGTTAACACGAAAATAAGGTGTGCACAAATAAAAATGGCTATAGGTAAAAAAACTTTAGCCTACAACCATCATTGTAATACCTTATACTTTATTTCTAATCTTACTATGTTTTTTCGCGTATATAAAATAAATAAAAATACCTACAATAACCCAAATTGCAAAACTGATTAAAGTGGTTTTAGAAAGATTTAATGCTAAATATAAACAACTTACTATCGCAAGTATAGGTAAGAATGGAACTAACGGAGCACGGAACGGTCTTTTCAAATTAGGATGTGTCTTCCTTAATACAATTACAGCTATAGATACAAATATGAAAGCTGTTATCGTTCCCACATTCACTAAATTTGCCAACAAATTCAAGTCCAATAAACCTGCTAATACAGCCGCAAGAATACCCGTAATCCATGTATTAAAAAATGGTGTTTGATAACGTTTATGAACACTCGAAAATCTTTTTGGTAACAATCCATCTCGGCTCATCGAGTATGATACTCGAACAAATGCGAACATAGCAACTAACAGAACTGTTGTTAAACCAGCTATCGCTCCAACTGATAATAGACCAGCAATTCTATTCTCTCCTACAATACGCAGTGCATATGCTACTGGATCAGCTACATTCAGATCCGTAAATGGAACCATTCCAGTTAACACGAATGAAACACCAACATAAAGAATTGTACAAATGCATAAAGAGACAAGTAATCCAATTGGAACGTTACGTTGTGGGCGTTTCACTTCCTCTGCTGCTGTTGCAACTGCATCGAAACCTAAAAAGGCAAAAAATACAGTAGCAGCTCCTCCAATAACACCATGGTATCCAAAAGGAAGAAACGGCTGCCAATTCTCTGGCTTTACATAGTTTGCTCCTACAATAATAAATACTAAAATAACAGCCAGTTTGATAATAACCATTATATTATTTATACGTGCACTTTCTTTCACACCACGACTTAGTAAAAATGTAACAACTAAAATAATAATAACCGCTGGCAAGTCGATAATCCCGCCATTCCCCATCCCTGGTGCAGAAGCAACGATTGCCGGAATATGAATATTAAACCCTAGTAGCAATGACTGAAAATAGGCTGACCATCCCGCCGCCACCGCAGAAGTAGCTAATAAGTACTCTAACATAACACACCAGCCAACTATAAAAGCAAAAATCTCACCTAATGTCATATACGTATACGAATACACACTTCCTGAGACCGGGACTGTAGATGCAAATTCAGCATAACAAAAAGCTACACAAGCACATACAATTGCAGCTAACATGAAAGATAATACAATTGCTGGACCAGCATGTTTCGCTGCTACAATACCTGTTAATACGAAAATGCCTGTACCAATAATTGCTCCAATTCCTAAAAGCGTTAAATCAATTGCTCCTAAAGTTTGCTGTAACACGTTTTTCTTTTCTTCATTCATTGCTTTCTTTATAAATAAACTCATTCGTAGAAACCTCTTTTTCAAAATTATCCCTTACTCATTACAATCTTTATTACTGTTGCTATTACACATTAATAATATTCATACTTTACTTTCACTCCCTATATAAACTCCACAAATTACATGCCTAAAAATCAGAAAAATCAATCTTCTAAAAATACGCTTGTTAACAAGCATGTTTTTAGAAGATTGATTGAATTTATCACACGATTAATTATATTGTCAACAATATAATTAATTCACCCACATCGAATAATTATAAATAAAATAGTATTCCAAAATATACGATACCACTTGAAAACACTGTTAATTCCCATTTCAATACATTTTATATTATTTCGGAATTTATTTTTATACATCAGACTCAATGGAATCCCCATATACAAACAAGATAAAACCAGTCGATTCGTTATATAGAAATAATTACTCATCTTGTTAGACCGATTAACTTCCCTACAAATTGCAAACAGTATTTTCACCTAAGACAATAAAAAAAGCGCAGATGTTCATCTGCGCTTTATTCTTCCGCTTCAATTTCTGTACTATTATTATCGATATGTTCCTTTTGAGCTTCTTCTTGCAGCTCTGCTGAAATCATCGCATGATAAATTTCTGGATATAATCCAAATATTTGATATACACTTCCTAAAAACGGCATTGGAATCCCTCATTTCTAAAGTTGTATTGCCATTCTTAAGGATTCCCTTTTCACTCATTATACATTCGTTTTTGGCACTTCTTCTTCATCGGGAACATGTAATACATTTTGCCATTTTTTATAAGGCGCACTATTTGGATCCACATACCCTTTCGCATACGAACGATCCCACAATTGTTTCATAAACATCTCTTTCTCTTTCTTTGCAACCATATCTGCACCTGTTCCGTAATAGTTTTGGAAATACAACTCAATTTCATCAAGGAATAGCCTTAACAAATCGTCAGATGTTTCTTCTAACGTCGGGTCATATTTTGCCTCACGATCATACATTAAAATCATATCTAAAATATTATGGACATGCTCTTTACGAAGCCATCTAATATCTTGAGCACCTAATACAAATGCATGTGTATATAAATGTCCACCTTGTATCATTGCCTTTTCTTGCTCTTCTTCAAACCTGGACAAGATATTTTCATAAATAAACGGATTATGAAGCAATGCTCTGTGCAACTTATAACTTTCGCTTGAAATATTTTTCCCCATCGACTGGATTAAAAAGCTACGGCCGACACCGTTATATTGATACACGAATTGCCCATCAACAGCAACTAAGCTAATCCAGCGATACATATACGCGTATAGAAGAGCACGATTACATTTATCGTAATCTAACTTCGTTTGCGTTGCATTCAAGTCTGGCATAAAGGCTGGTAAGTGCCAATATTTATCTAAATGCGGCGTCAAACTAGATTTTTTACTATTTAATTTGTTCACGCGGCGATAATACGATTGAAAATAATCACCTTTATCGTTCATAAAACCATTCGCAATATGTCCAGATGAAAGCTTAGGAAAATCTTGTAGCGATAATCCGTAATGAGCACGATAACAAATCACTTCAAATGGTGAAAACGCCTCGTTTACCGTATCTTTTTCTTTAAACATTTCTTGCAATAACTCTTCTTGCAATTCTTGTTTTAAAGAAGGATGTACGCCCCAATATTGTAACTCTCTATGATGAGAAACTTTCGGAACGAACGGACTTGCTAAATGGAAAAGATCTTCAATTTTTTCACGAACGTATTCATCACGATCACGTTTCTTGAAATCTGCTTCTTTTCGCAATGCTTCAACGATATTAAGCTCTAGTTTGTCACGATAGCGCACTTGAAGTTCGTCATAACAATAACTCAATATATGTTCACGATAGAAGTCTTCCACCTTTTTCGACTGAATTTCTTCGGCTTTCGCATCACGACAATATTCCCCGTACAAGCTCATATAAATTTCAGCCGATATATCTTTCGGTAATACACCTAAATTTAAATGTTGCTGCATATCTTGCCAAATCTTTTCTTGCAATTTCTCTTCAGCTAATACGTATACATTCGTCGGGTTCGTTTTCCCCTCAAATTCCTTGCTTCGCTTTTGGATTTCAAACAATAAATTTTCACGTGTTTCGTGTAAATTATCAAAGAATCTTTCCCAATATTGGATCATTTTATCAACTGCTTGGTATAGCGATTGATACACGAGTTCTAATAACATTTCTTTACGATACTCACTTAATTTGTGGACATATTGCGTTACGATATCTTCAAATTCTTTTTTGAACAAACGTTGCTGATTATAAAACATTTTGCCGACCCAGCCTTGTTGCTGGGCAATTTCAACGCGGCGAACAGCCGTTACCGTTCCATCAATATTACTCACATTAAATTTCTTATCGTAGTTTTGAATTAAATTACGCTTTTGTTCATTATTTTCATGCAGTCGATTCATCTTCTCTACTAACTGCTTACGAATTTCATACAGCATAAAACGTGCTGCGACAGGATGAACCGGATCCGTTTTCTTTAAAAACCATGTATTTAATTGATAAGACTGTCCTTCTGAGCCACTCGGTATAAAGCGGTCTGATTCGACCATGTCATATAAAAGTGTAGTCACATGCTCATGTACACGGCTCGGAATCGCATAAGCATATAAACGAACCGCATGATCAACTCTCGCTACTTCACCTTTCATTTGTTCCATCATTTTCAGTTTCGCAGCCGATATTTTACACTCATGCTGTAGGCGGTTTAATTCTTCATCTTTTTGCACTGTACGGTGTACGTAGCTTTCGACAGCATCTAAAAACAATTTTGATTTTGCAACACCGACCTTACCGCCCTCTGCCCCTTCGCGCGTCTCATTGAACATTTGTCTATAAAAAATATGGGCCTGTTCTGGACGAGTAGCAAGATGCTCTAAATCTTCTAAATAACTTTTCCCGCGCTCTGGCTTTTCACGCTGCATACCGCGCTTTACATCTTGATCATATCTTTGCTTCTTCTCTTGAAACAGTTGATCTAAATGAAGCCAAGATTCATCTAAACCTTGCACCGCCCATTTTAAAGCACAGTATTTCAAAACGTGCTCATACGGATAAATGAGCTTCGCCGTTCCTGCTCCGCAATATCTCCCTTTCCCACTCGATTCTGCCAATTGCTGAATTTGATTATCTTCTTGCGCAAAATGATTTGCAGACATTGGACTGAATAACTGTAAATAAATCGTATTTGCCATTTGCTCCATATAATCCGATAAATTGTGCAAATGGTGCCCATGTAAATTTTCATAATCATATAAGAAACAATAATTGTACGGTAAATGATGCTGCTTTATCGTATGATTTGTTCTTCCATCTTCATCCACTTGATCAGGACGATATTCTAATTCAATCGTTACGCCGCCTCGTTTTGATAATTCACCAGTCGACCCGAGCGTAATAGCGTGCAACTCTTTTAACGATGCGTAACCATTCGCTTGCACAGTTTCAAACTCTTTCGCACTAACCGTTCTCGTCTTAACTAAAACATCTGGCATTAAAAACGCACCGCGAATTAAAATGTTGTGATGCTGCAATTTTTTCCGGAGCATTTCACGCAAATATAATGCGATTTGTAAAAACATCCCTGAGCCTGTTCCACCAGCTAGTGATGTTACAATAATGACACGTACACCATATTCCGTCTGATCACTTGTAACTGGAAAAATCTTCTCGATTTCTTGCCAAAACGATGTGAGTTTATCTTCTTTCATCGCTGCACGCAACGCTAAACGAGAAATGACACGTAACTGTCCCGCTCCTTCCGTTAACGGTTTATCCAGTATAGTCGGGTCCATTGGAAACCACTCTGGAATCGTTGGATCTCCCGCAATATACTCTCTCGGTGTTTTACTCGAGCTCGTTTGCGTCTTAAACTTCCGAATATGATCAAATTTACTCAATGTATTCACATCTGTATCAAATACATGCATCGCTACCTTTTTACGACGCTCCTCAGGTAATCTTTCATATATTTGATGTGTGACAGTACTACCGATTCCACCTAAGCCAATTAAAATTGTTGGAACTTGTAATGTCATGTGAACCACCTTCCTATTCTTGCTTGTTTGAAAAGAAGAATAAAGAGAGCCAGGCCTCCTCGCCCCTCTTACACCCTATCTACTATTCACATTCGTACCGGTAAATCTCCTTACCATATCCTCTATCAATTACTAAAAGTTCATTTGGATACAACGTCTTATGCTCCATTCCTACCTCTTCCTCTGTTATAAACATCCCATCAATAATCATCCCAACCACTTGCGATTCTTTTGCTACAAATATAGATTTCGATCCTTTTTTCGCTATTAATGTTACAGATTGCACAGTCTTTCTTTCTGCTCGGAATGGAATGCCAAAATAGTGCTTCCACCATTTATTTTTAAGTAACTCTGGTTCAGATTGATAAAGCCAATCTTTCGCTACTTCTTGATCCCATTCGTAATATAGTAATGCTTTCCTATGAAATCTCGGACGAACAATCCATCCTAAAATAATAATTCCTACTATTAAAAGTAATAAAGTGATAGGAATTACAAATTTAAAAACGAGCGCATACTTCTCAAAAAAAGGCGCATTTTCAATGTGCAGTACGATTTTTTCCTTTACTTCTTGTAATGTTGAATCATTGATCGTGATGGTAGCCTCTACGGTGCCGGTATCTGTAAAATTGAATGTGTCGGAGTAATAAGGTCGAGGATAAACATAAACTTGACTACCATGCTGTTTTAATTCATAGTTGATCGATTGATTCGATGTGACACCAGTAGATTTTAATAGTTTCTTTACAGCCTCTTCTGTCATCGGTTTACCATTTAACTGTGGCTGTAAAATAAATGGTTTACTATTTTCTAAATTTGTTACCTTTTCTTCATAATCTTTCGTAACAGCTTGAAGTGTTAATTTTGGTTTTTCAGCTGGTTCAATCTTGAATTCTTTCGTCTGTCTATAAAATCCCTTTATATTCATATGGACTTTCCCGCGTACTAACTCTTTACCAACCTTTGTCTCGTAATAAAACACATGTCTTTTATCATCCCACTTCATCGGATACTGCTTTCCGTCTATTTCTACTTCTGCTTCGAAATAAGAAATTTGAATTGGTAATTCAGTAGGTTTCGCTTCAATAACAGCTGTCACACCTTCATACATTTTCTCAACATTTTTTCTATCTTTATCATCTTTGTCATACGTAGAAACAGTATAGTTAAGCGCTGGTTCAACAAGTACTTGTAATCCCTCTTTCTCAATGTCCTGATCCACTTCTATCGTATACGTTCCTGGCTTAATCACTTCCTGATTCGCTGTACTTACATGCACTATATTTCCGAATAATTTAGCTTCTCCTGGTGCATGTATAGAAAAAGAAGACTGCAATTGTAACGGTTTGGAAAGTTGCATAACTTTATAATTAGACAAAGAAGGTGATTGTCGTACAAGCGTCATACGCTTTAATGGAAACGGTGTTGTAATCTCTACTTTTTTCCCTACTATTTTCGTTTTAACAATCGATTCAACAGAAGAAAATGGATCACGATTAGCAACTAATGCTGCCACTTGATTCACACTTTGTACAATACCATCCTCACCGCTAGACGGCATGACAACTCCATTCATTTCTTTTTTCCAAATCTCTTTAAACGTATTTAACTGCTCTTTTTCTTGCTGCCCTAAATCTTCTTCCATCGTGATTAAGACTGGGTGCAAAGAGATCTTTTTAGAATCCATCTCTTTCTTAAACTGTGCTAACTTCTGTGTAATTTGTTCTTTTCCGCCAACCTTATCTTTCTCCAAATCATTAAATGCCCCGTCAGTTAATACAATAAGCCAAAATTCACGTTTCCCATCTATATCTGCTTCCTTCTTTATAGATTGCATCGCCGTTTCTACTGCGCTAAATGGAGTATTTAAATATGTTTTCCACGCGCCGATCCCATCAATTTCCGTTTGCCTTTGATCCTTTGTTAACGAAATGTTTAACGGATTATCTGGCTTACTCATTGGAACGTAAGAAAATTTATCTTTCTCATCTAATAGCGCAACTAAACTTTGCAAGGCGTAATTGGCATACTTCCAACGATCGTTATTTCTCATGCTGCCCGAATCATCATATACAAGTGAAACGACCCTTTCCTTCGCCTCCTCTCCTTTTGCAAAAGCTGAAAAAGGTAAACATATAAATAGAAATAACATGAACGTGGCACAAATTCGAATTTTCATGATGAGGCTTCGCCACCTTTGTAGACAAATTCCTATGTTTAAATTTATGAGAGGAAACAAGATATATGACTTGTATTTTAGGACAACAGTTCACAGCAATTACATTATGTAAACAAAAATGAACTACTCCCATATTTTATTTCGAGTTTTTTCCTTATTATATATCTGAAATAACACATAGCTTTCATACTTTTCCCGCTATAAATTCCACCATTAAAGTTTGATTTTCTTTTCAATACAAGAAATAAAGAGCACGCTATAATTAGCGCACTCTTTACTTCTTCACATATACCTCAACAATTGGATTATCTTTATTATCTGCATGTAAACGTATATTCTCTTCACCCGTATTATAAATGCTAGCTACCAGCATAACTGTTAACAAATTAGGCATTTTCGCATCACTCCCATATTTTCGTTCAAGAGCTTCTGTATACTCGAAATCCAAATCTCCTTGTACATATGTATACACTTCAAAACCATCTTTTAAATTACATACGATCGTATCAATAATATCCGCCCCTACTTGTTTCTTTATTTCCCCCCGCAATGCTTCAATAAATTCTTCCCAAGGAACTTCATACGTCTGAAATTGGTCTGTAGATTTCATTTCTCTTCCTCCTCGTTATGTATCCTGTTCGTATATTTCCCCTTTCCTATAACAATTATGATAGATAGGTCATTCGTACAAGCCGCACTTGTCCCCCTTACATATCGTATTACTGTAATGGGGGAAGGAGGAAAGAACATGCATAGACAAAAATGTTATAATACATGCCAACGTTATTTCGGAAAAGTTGTTCGAATTGAAGATCGGGATGGTCATATCCATTTAGGAAAGATAATAGACGTGACAAATGATTCTGTTTGGATTGAGCCAATGCAGCAGCGTTCATCTTTTGATACAGGATTTGGATACCATGGCGCATATTCAAACGGCGGATGTGATATTTGCGGCGGTCTTAGCAGATGTGATAACTGTGGATTTGGATGTGGTGGTGGATTCGATGGTGGATTCAGTGGTGGATTCGGTGGCTGCGGATGTGGCCGTCGTGGTTGCGGCGGTTGTGGCTTTGGTGGCGGCTGGGGCCTTGAACTCGGATTTGGCTTTATTTTTGGAATTACTTTGGCTGCATTATTTTTCATCTAACATAGTAAAGAGTTGACTATCTTTAGCCAACTCTTTTTCTCTATTTTTCACATATAAAAATGCGATGTCCTAAAATATGTTGATACATAAGCAGTACTTGTTCGTGTTGCACCCACGCCTCATACAATTCTTCTGGAATAAACGGTGATACATTCCACTCCGGCTCTTCCATATGTCCTGCAACTGTTTCTGCAATAGTTCCGCCACCCGCAATTGTAATTCTTTTAAAATTTGCTACTTTAAATAAATGAATCCACTCATTCTCAGTTAATAATTCTTTCATACCGTATAACTGTCCAATCTTTTCTTCCTCTTTCTTCTCAATATGTTTTTCGGTAATCATTTCAATGACAACAAGCTTTCCATCCTTCTGTAATACACGATAACATTCCGAAATAACCTTTTCTTTATTTGTAAAAGCGAGTATAGATTCTCCAAGTACAAGCTCAAATGAATCATTTAAACATGGTAACCCTTCTACATCGCCTTGAATCAATTGTATATTTAAACCATCAAACAACCATCTATCTTTCGCTTTTTGAATCATAATTTCATTCTTTTCAACCGCTGTCACTTTATAACCCAATTCTTTTGTCATATACGCCGCTGTTTTCCCCGTGCCGCAACCTATCTCAAGGACACTAGCTCCACTTTTAAGTGGCAATTGAGATAATAATTGTTTTGTTAACGTAAAACCACCAGGATGAGCACTCCCTATTCCGTAATAAGCTAAGAAATCGATGTATGTGTTTCGTTTCATGAGATTCTCCTTTGAGTTTTCTATAATACATATATTCATCCATAAAAAAATAGTGCACAGAAAAAAAAGCATTTTCAAGTGC
The DNA here is from genome assembly GCF_016892495.1 of Bacillus sp. RIT 809. Lineage (NCBI taxonomy): Bacteria > Bacillati > Bacillota > Bacilli > Caryophanales > Bacillaceae > Bacillus > Bacillus sp. RIT 809. Next base: position 86,117 of record NZ_JAFEMR010000007.1, read on the forward strand.
TATAATACCGCAACTTGAAAATGCTTTTTTCTTTTATTATTTCTCTTCTACATACGCCCATTTGAAACTATATTCCGGACTAATATTATGTTTCACAATTCCCTTTATATTTGGTTTCATAACATATGATCTACCACTTTGATATAAAGGTACGAGCGCTACATCTTCTTCAAGTAACAATTTTTCTGCTTTCCCTAACTCTGTCCAACGTTTTTTTGCATCAGCCATCCATTCCGTCTTACTTTTATTAATAATGTCATCATATTTTGAATTTGAGTAGCTCATTTGGTTCTGAGAATTCTTTGTTTCAAACATATCAAGGTACGTCATCGGATCCGCATAATCTGGATTCCAGCCGCCATATGAGAAATCATAATCTTGTTCTGATTCTAATTTTAGTTTTTGCTTAAATGGCTGAAGTTTAATATTTACTGTTACACCTTTTAAATTCTTTTCAATTTGATCTTTTACATACTCCCCAACTTTTTTCGCATTACCAGTATCATAATTTAATAGCTCTATTGTCACTTGATCTTTTCCAAGTTCTTTTTTCGCTTCTTCCCAAGCTGCTGCTGCCTTTTTCGAGTCTTGGTTTAAACCATTCTTAAATGTTTCTGCAAAATCTTTACCGTCTGGACCACTTGCTAAACCTTTTGGTACTAAGTAATCAACTGGTTTTGAACCATCATTTAAAATTACATTAGTTAAACCCTTCTTATCAACCGATAATGCAATTGCTTCACGTAATTTTTTGCTCTTTAGCGGTGTATCTTGCCCACCTCGTTTTTGATTTAAACGTAAGTAAAACGTACTTGTTTCTGAATATGCTCCAAACTCCTCTTTATTGTTTCTATACTTATCAACAAATTCACCTGATAAAAGTGCGAAATCAATTGCACCTGTATCATATAAATTTACTCTAGTAGCCCCTTCTTTTACTACACTATAATTAATTTCATCCAGCTTCACTGTCTTTTTATCCCAATACTGATCATTTTTCTTTAATTTCCATCCTTGCTCATGTTTCCAATCGGTAAGCACAAACGGTCCATTATAAACTGTCGTATCAGACTCTAAACCGTATTTATCTCCTTTTTCTTTTACGAATTTTTCATTTAATGGATAGTAAGACGCGAATGCCATTAAATTCAAGAAATACGGTACTGGTCTTTCTAGTTCAACTTCAAGTGTATAATCATCTACCGCTTTTACACCTAATGTAGAAACTTCTGCTTTCCCTTGATTTATTGCCTCTGCATTTTTAAGATAATATGCAATAAATGCATACTCAGCAGCTGTTTTTGGATCTACTAGACGTTGCCATGCAAATACGAAATCTTTCGCTGTTACAGGATCACCGTTTGACCATTTTGCATCTTTCCGTAATTTGAATGTATATTTTTTTCCATCCTCGCTTGTCGTACTAGATTCTGCCGCAGCTGGAATTGGCTTATTATCTTTATCTAGACGATATAACCCTTCCATCGTGTTTCCTAAAATTTGAGAACCTAACGTATCTGTATTTTTCGAAGTATCCATCGTCGGAATTTCATTCGTTTCTGTACGATTCATTACTTGCTTTGCAGCTAATTTTCCGCCTTCTTTTTCACCACTTTTCGGCGTTGTGCTTGCCTTATCTTTATCCCCTGATCCCGAGCAAGCTGTTAATGCCATACTCATTGCTAGAACTGGTGCTACAACCGCTGTTAATTTTGTCATCTTTTTTCTCTTCATTTTTTGGTACCCTCCCCAATTATATGTACGATATTAACATTTAGAGATTTTCTATTAACTTTCATTATCAGAAAATTCTTATTAATTAATATTCTACTATTTTTTTGAGTTTTGTAAAGTATTTTTGTGAATTTTCTAAATATTTATTTTTTTATTATAGTAACTTGTGGTTTTAACTACTATATGAATTATCCCCCGTCTACTATATGTAAACATATCCCCCCTTATTCTTCTCTATTGCTAAGTTCTATATTTTTCTTATAAAAATGAAATCTCTAACTATCTTATTGAATCTCTTCTACTATTTCTACAGTAGAATTTTAAAAGTGACCTCAAAATTTCCATGCTCCTTATTCTCCTATCCATACAAAAAAGCATTTCAAAAGCATATTAGCCGCTTTTGAAATGCTTCATGTTATTTCTTTCCGCCATCCTCAGTTACATACGCCCACTTAAAGCTATATTCTGGACTGATGTTGTGTTTCACAATTCCTTTTACATTCGGTTTCATTACATATGATCTTCCTGTTTGATATAAAGGAACTAATCCTGCATCTTCTTCAAGGAATAATTTTTCTGCTTTTCCTAACGTTTCCCAGCGCTTCTTCGGATCAGATAATAATTCATTACCTGCTTTTTGCACCATTTCATCGTATTTTGGATTCGAATAACTCATTTGGTTATACGGACTCTTCGAGTCAAACATATCAATAAATGTCATCGGATCCGCATAGTCTGGACTCCAACCTGCATAAGAGATTTCATAATCTTGCGCTGATTCTAATTTTAATTTTTGTTTGAACGGCTGAATTTTCGTATTAATCGTTACACCTTTTAAATTTTTCTCAATTTGATCTTTAACATAATCAGCAATCTTTTTCGCAGTTCCATCATCATAGCTTAGTAATTCAATTGTAACTTGATCTTTTCCAAGTTCCTTTTTCGCTTCTTCCCATGCAGCTGCTGCTTTTTTCGTATCTTGTTTCAGACCATTTTTAAACGTATCTTGATAATCTTTACCGTCAGGTCCTGTCGCAAGCCCTTTTGGAACCAATTGATCTGTTGCTTTTGATCCATTATTTAAAATAACATTTGCTAAACCTTTTTTATCAACTGATAATGCAATTGCTTCACGAAGTTTTTTGCTCTTTAACGGTGTATCTTGTCCGTTACGCTTTTGATTTAAACGTAAGAAGAATGTACTTGATTCTGCATACTCACCGTATTCATCTTTATTCGATTTATATTTATCTACAAACTCTCCTGATAGTAGTGTGAAATCAATTGATCCTGTATCATATAAATTTACTTTCGTAGCAACTTCTTTTACTACACTATAATTAATTTCTTCTAATTTCACAGTCTTATTATCCCAATATTTATCATTTTTCTTCAACTGCCATCCTTGTTCATGTTTCCATGAAGACATAACGAATGGCCCATTATACACCGTTGTATCTGCTTCTAAACCAAACTTATCTCCTTTTTCTTTTACAAACTTTTCATTTAATGGATAGTATGACGGGAATGCTAATAAATTTAAGAAGTACGGTACCGGTTTTTCTAATTCTACTTCTAGCGTGTAATCATCTACCGCCTTCGCTCCTAATTCAGTTCCGGGTTTTTCACCTTTATTAATCGCTTCTGCATTTTTAATATAGTAGGCAATAAACGCATATTCCGCCGCTGTATTTTTATCAAGTAAGCGCTGCCATCCGTATACGAAATCTTTCGCTGTTACAGGATCTCCATTTGACCATTTCGCATCTTTACGCAGTTTAAACGTATATTTTTTACCATCTTCGCTTTTCGTACTTGATTCTGCAGCAGCTGGAATAGGCTTATTATCTTTATCAAGACGATATAACCCTTCCATTGTGTTCCCTAAAATTTGTGCCCCTAACGTATCAGTGGATTTAGAAGTGTCCATCGTCGGAATTTCTTGGTTTTCCGTACGATTTAATACTTGCTTCGCTGCATATTTAACATCAGATTTTTTTTCTTCCCCACTATTAGATGTAGTAGTCGTTTTCTTTTCTCCACCTGATCCAGAGCATGCTGTCAATGCAACACTCATCGCTAAAACTGGTACTACAACCGCTGTTAACTTTTTCATCTTTTTTCTCTTCATTTTTGTATCCTCCCCAATTATATGTACAATACCAACCCTTGAGAGACCCCTTGCTAACGATTAGTTTTCTGAAAATTATAACTAATATTATTCTACTCTATTTTTCGCATTTGTAAATAGTTTTATTTTAAATATTCAGATTTTTTCTCCGTAATTTAGTATAATTTATCCCCCATCTACTGTATGTACATACTATACCCCTTATGCTTCTCTATTTACTTGCACTACAAATTAGTATTTTAAGCTCAATAAAAAACATTCCAAAAGTAGAACAACCACTTTTGGAATGTTTTTTAAATTCTATTACTTTCCGTCTTTTTCAGTAATATAAGTCCATTTGAAGCTATACTCTGGACTGATGTTATGGTGAACAACGTCTTTTACATTCGATTTTTGAACGTAAGCATCACCACGTTGGTATAGAGGTACAAGCGCTACATCTTGCTCAATAAGTAGTTTTTCTGCTTTTCCTAACTCTTCCCAACGTTTCTTCGCATCACCCATTAATTCTCCGCCAGCCTTCTTAATCATTTCATCATATTTCGGATCAGAGAAGCTCATTTGGTTATGAGAATGCTTAGACTGGAACATATCTAAGAATGTCATTGGATCTGCGTAGTCAGGTCCCCAACCAGCATATGATAAATCATAATCTTGCTCTGTTTCTAACTTCAGTTTTTGTTTGAATGGTTGAAGTTTAATGGTAACTGTTACACCTTTTAAATTTTTCTCAATTTGATCTTTAACATATTCCCCAACTTTTTTCGCATTACCTGTATCATAGTTTAATAGTTCAATTGTAACTTGGTCTTTACCAAGTTCTTTTTTCGCTTCATCCCATGCAGCAGCTGCTTTTTTCGCATCTGGCTTGATACCATTTTTAAATGTTTCTTGGAAGTCCTTACCGTCTGGTCCAGTTGCTAATCCCTTTGGTACTAAGAAGTCCGCAGGTTTAGATCCATCATTTAAAATAACACTTGCTAAATTTTTCTTATCGATTGAAAGTGCAATTGCTTCACGTAATTTTTGACTCTTTAATGGTGTATCGTGTCCACCACGTTGTTGGTTCATACGTAAGAAGTACGTACTTACTTGTGAGTATGTTCCAAACTCATCTTTATTATTTCTATACTTATCAACAAATTCTCCTGATAAAAGTGCAGAATCAACTGCACCTGTATCATATAGGTTTACCTTTGTAGCTACTTCTTTTACTACACTGTAATTAATTTCATCTAATTTTACAGTCTTTTTATCCCAATATTGATCATTTTTCTTTAGTTTCCAGCCTTGTTCATGTTTCCAATCAGTAAGAACGAATGGTCCGTTATAAACTGTTGTATCAGATTCTAAACCGTATTTATCGCCTTTTTCTTTTACGAATTTTTCATTTAATGGGTAGTACGATGGGAATGCAACTAGATTTAAGAAGTATGGTACTGCTTGTTCTAATTCAACTTCAAGCGTAAGGTCATCTACTGCTTTTATACCTAATGTAGATACTTCTGCTTTCCCTTGGTTAACTGCTTCTGCATTTTTAATTGGAAATGCGATAAACGCATACTCAGCAGTTGTTTTTGGATCTAATAGACGTTGCCATGCAAATACGAAGTCTTTTGCTGTTACTGGATCTCCATTTGACCATTTTGCATCTTTACGTAGTTTAAATGTATATTTTTTACCATCCTCACTCTTCGTGCTTGATTCTGCTGCAGCTGGGATTGGCTTGTTATCTTTATCTAATCGATATAAACCTTCCATCGTGTTCCCTAAAATTTGAGAACCTAATGTATCTGTATTTTTAGAAGTATCCATTGTTGGAATCTCATTTGTTTCTGTACGATTTAATACTTGTTTCGCTGCTAGCTTTTCTCCTGACTTACTATCTCCACTAGAGCTAGAATTTGTGCTTGTCTTCTTATCTCCACCTGATGTAGAACATGCTGTTAATGCCATGCTCATTGCTAAAACCGGTACTACAACTGCTGTTAGTTTTTTCATTTTTTTCTTTTTCATTTTCTGTACCCTCCCTAATTCTAAACGATATCTATTTAAGAATTTTCTGATAATTCTGTTTTTCTTTATATATTTATCAGACGATTCTTACTACTTCCTATTCTACTAATTTTTTAAAATTTGTAAAGTGTTATTATTAAAAATTTTAAAAAAATTATTTTTTTACAGTAATATTCATAAAAATTCCATATAGTTTTTTAACATCTTTTTTTATCGTTACATATACACTAATTTAATAGTGTTAATTATGTTTTCTAATAAATAGACTGTGGATTGTCGTTAATAAATAATGTATATTTTAAAAATCTCTTTCCTACAAAAACGAAAAAAAGCCCACTTTCTCAGTGGACTTTCTAATTTACAACGGTAAATCCCTCTTCCTAAACACTACAATTGCTACTATGAAGATACAAAGCGCTCCAGTGGTTAAACCTATACTTACTGGCCATATATTATATGTCCCTTCAGCAATTTCTTTCGGACGAAACAATGTAAATAAAGATATATTTCTCATCCATTCTAACTTATCACTTAATTTCCCTACCATATCTAATACGAAAAATAGGGTTGTTAAACTTGCTGAATAGCTAAGTGCCTTCCTTTCATCATTACATATACAGGAAAAGAAAAATGAATAGGCACTAACTACTAAAAATATAAGCCCTCCGACTATGTTTATTTTCAAAAATAATTCTCGATTTAAGTTATTATCTTTTAAAAACCATTCTGCACCTAATATACCAGCTACATAAGTAACAATTACAATTATTAGTAGCCCCAATATGAGAACAGCAGCTTGCGTAATTGCAATTTGTACCCTTGATACAGGTGTTGCTAATAAATATGCCATCGCCCCTTTATCTACATGACGAGCAATTAAATGCGTTGCAACCGTGACGCAAAAAATTGTTAAAATGATAATAAACAATAGGCTATAATATTCACCAGCTAAAAAATCCATTACATTTTGAATTGGGCTTTCCATTCCAACGATTTTTTTTACACTATCAGGCATGGCACTTATTAATTCATTTAAACCTTTCGCTGAAACCATCGATGGGAATATCCAAATTAATAACCATAAATAAAGAGCTGCACCAGTAGCATAGCTCAATATACTTTTTTGAGTTTCTTTCAAACTAGCTAAAAATAGTTGTTTATTCATGCTTTATCCCTTCTTTCTTCTCGTAATAATGCATAAATAAATGTTCTAAATCCGTCGCTCTCGTTTGAAGTGCCGTTACATTATAGTTTGAAAGTATTTGTAAAACTGTTTGGTAGTTTCCTTGCACAATAATTGACGCCTCTCTACCTTTCACCCCTTCAAATTGCAAATCACATTGTTTAAGAGACTCGATTTCTTCTTGAGATGATACTGTTACATCTATTACTTGTCTTCGCATTCCTTGTAAATCATGAATATCTTCTACGGTTACAAGACGTCCATCTTTAATAATAGCTACTCTGTCACAAGTTCTCTCAATTTCAGTGAAAATATGTGATGACATAAGGATTGTTTTCCCTCTTTGCTTTTCCTCTAATATTAAATCTATAAATACTTGTTGCATAAGTGGATCGAGTCCTGATGTTGGTTCATCTAAAATTAATACTTCTGGATCATGCATAAATGCCGCAACTATCCCTACTTTTTGTTTCATTCCTTTAGACATTTTTCGAATTGGTGTTTTCACATCGAATTGCAAACGTTCTATCAATTCATCTCGTCTTTTTATATCTTTTAACCCACGCATTCCTTGCATTAAATTTAAAAACTCTAATCCATTCATTCCTTCAATAAAAGAAATTTCTCCTGGTAAATAGCCAACTTCTCTTTGAATTTTCGCAGCATCTTCCCAACAATCTAATCCAAAAATCGTTGCTTTACCAGCTGCTGGTTTTATAAATCCCATTAAATTACGAATCGTTGTTGATTTTCCAGCTCCATTTGGTCCTAAGTAGCCAAAAACTTCCCCTTCTTTCACTTCAAATGTAATATCAAACAAGCCTTTCCCATTTGAAAACTGTTTTGTGACATTTTGAACTGAAATCATAAGTCCACCTCATTTTTTGAAATATTTAATGTGTGATATTTCAAAAATATTGTACTCCTCATCTTTCATATTCGCAACAACTTTTTGAAATATTTATATGTCCATATTTCAAAAATATTGTTTTCAATTATTTTTTCTTGTATATTTTACATGAGGTGATTATATTGAACGGCTTTGAAAAAGTGAAAGAAAAGAAAAAGCGTGCCATTAAAGAAGCAGCCTTCGTATTATTTTCAGAACGTGGATTTAATGAAGTAAAAATAGAACATATTGCAAAAAAAGCAAACGTTTCTCAAGTTACAATTTATAATCATTTTGGAAGTAAAGATGCGTTATTTAGGGAGCTTATACAAGAATTTATAATATCTGAATTTCAATATTATAAAGAGCTTGCGGAAGAAAAATTACCGTTTCATGATATGATGCAAAAAATGATTGTAAGAAAAATGAATACGGGCGGGTTATTTCAGCCTGATATGCTACTACAAATGATGCAAAAAGACGAAGAGCTCCGAGAATTTATTTATAGTTATCAACACGAAAAAATCCTGCCTTGGTATTTAGAAATATTAGAACAAGCACAGCGCAAAAATGAAATTAATCCTCATCTTTCAAAAGAAATGATGTTACTGTACATTCAAATGTTCACTAAATTAGGTGATGATTTCGGGGCACAGCTTCTTGAAGGAGATCGAGAAAAACATATACAAGATATAGTTACGATGTTCTTTTACGGACTTTCTGTTCCGCAAAAATAAAAAAAGACACTGAATCGTGTCTTTTTTATTTTACCGAAATGACTCTACCAGTTTCACTACTTTCAATTGCCAATTGAATAAGTCTAATAACTTCCAAGCCTTCTTCTGCTGTTACAGGTGGTTTCTCACCATTTACAATACTATCTCTTACACCTTTATAATACATGTCATAACAGCCGACTTCTGTTGGAATACGTACTAACTCTTCTTCTGTTTCTAAAATAGCAAAATTCTCTTCAGGGTCTGCTCCATAACCATTATCCCCTGGCTTCATTCCAGTCTTTAATTGTTCTTCCTGTGAATCCATACCATACTTCACGATAGAACCTTTATCTCCATGCAGTGTAAAATGTGGTCCAGCTTGTTTCACAAAACTACTACTATGTAAAATGACACGCTTTACTCCGTAGTGAAGTACAACATGAAAATAATCATCAATTTCTGCACCTGGTCGTTGTTTTATTACATCTGCATTTATCGCATCTGGTTTCCCGAATAATGATAATGCTTGATCCATTAAATGCGATCCTAAATCATATAAAATTCCTGAACCTGGTAAATTCTTTTCTCTCCAGCGATCACGTACATGTGGGCGGAAACGATCGAAATGCGCTTCATATGCGTATACATTCCCTATTCTATTTTCTTGTAATAATTTCTTTATCGTTAAGAAATCATTATCAAGACGACGGTTGTGATACACACTTAAAACGACATTATGTTGCTTCGCTAATGAAATAAGTTCTTCTCCCTCTTCAATTGAAACAACGAATGGTTTTTCCACAACAACATGCTTACCGTGTACAATCGCTTCTTTTACATATGGAAAATGAGTTGTATTCGGTGAAGTAATGACGACTAAGTCAATATCGGCTCGGTTTACTAATTCATCAATTGTACCAACAACTTCAGCATTTGGTAATGTTTGTTTCACTACTTCTTCTTTTGATGATAAAATAGCACGAATATCATACTCTTCTATCGTTTGTAATAACGGGATGTGAAATGTTGTACTAGAAAATCCAAATCCTACAATCCCTACACCTATTTTTTTCATGCTGCCCCTCCATTTGTGATAACGATTTCATTTCATTATTATAACAAGATTATTTTTATATACATAATGATTTGCTTAGAAAAAAGCATCTTGCTATCATTCATAGCAAGATGCTCCCTTTATTCCGTTCTTTTCTTCGTCCACGTTTCAATTACTTCACCAGTATCATTAACATCTAGTACTAAACTACCATTACTATACCGGTCTTTATTTCGAAACGCTTTCGGATCAATTTCTTCTACAATGTGTTTCTCTGTCTTCATGTAAACTAATTCGTCATCTCGAACAATTTCAATACCGACAATGCGGTACGGATTACGTTTTAACTCTTTAAAAATTACAAGGCCTCGCTTCGCCCTCGTTGATTTCTCAATTTCCGATGCCTTTATACGTTTCACAGCACCGCGCTGCGTAACGAGAATAAGTTGATCTTTTTCACCATTTAACGGTTTACCAGAAGCAACATAGTCATCTTCTTTTAAGTTAATTGCTTTCACACCAGCTGCTCTTACACCAACTGGACTTACTTCTTCTTCATTGAATACAAGTGCATATGCACCATGTGTTGCAAGAACAATATCACTTGTCCCATCTGTCGCAAATATATCAACAACTTCATCATCTTTTTTCAAGTTTACAGCAACGAACGCCCGTGAATAACGCTGCACTTTATATTGGTTTAATTCAGTTTTCTTAATCATACCGTTTCGTGTAACAAATACGATAAATCGTTTTTCTTCTTCAAAATTCGGTACGACTGTTGCCCAAATTAACGATTCATCTCGCTCGAGTGAAACAAGATTCGCAACGTGTTGACCTAAATCTTTCCAACGAATTTCTGGCATTTCATACACAGGAAGATAAATATAATTTCCTTTGTTCGTAAATAAAAGAACGGTTTCTGTCGTGTTTGTATCGAAACGCTCAAGTAAGATGTCACCCTCTTTCATACCGAAGTATTTCCCGTTCGATGCATTATGCGAACGCCAACCTGTTCGTTTCACATAGCCTTCTTTCGTTACAGTAACGATGACATCTTCTTGCGGAATCATAACTTCCACATCAATTTTAATTTCTTCAATTTCCTCTTCAATTATCGCACGGCGATTATCACTATATGTTTTCTTTACTCTCTTCAAATCTGTTTTAATAACTTGAAAAAGTCTTTTTTCACTTTGTAGAATCGTCTGTAACTCTATAATTTTCTTACTAAGTTCCGCTGCTTCTTGCTCTAGTGCTGTAATATCTGTATTCGTTAAACGATATAATTGCAGTGAAACAATTGCTTCTGACTGCGCCTCTGTAAATCCAAATTTCGCACTTAAATTATCTTTCGCATTACGCTTATCTTTAGACCCACGGATCGTTTCAATCACTTCATCTAAAATTGATAATGCTTTCTTTAAACCTTCTACAATATGTTGACGATTTTCTGCTTTTCGTAATTCATATTGTGAACGTCTCGTAACAACTTCTTTCTGATGCCCAATATATGCATCCAAAATCTTAGGTAATGTCATAAGTGTCGGACGACGATTATTTATCGCTACCATATTAAAGTTGTATGGAATTTGTAAATCTGTATTTTTATATAAATAATTTAAAATACCTTCAGCATTCGCTTCTTTTTTTAATTCTACAACGATACGAAGACCTGTACGATCTGTCTCATCACGTACTTCAGCAATTCCATCTAGCTTTTTATCTATACGTAATTCATCCATTTTCTTAACAAGATTCGCTTTATTTACTTCATACGGAATTTCTGTAATAACGATTTGTTGCTTCCCGCCACGAATCGTTTCAACCTCTGCTTTTCCGCGAATAATAATTTTACCTTTACCTGTTTCATACGCTTTTTTAATGCCATCTATCCCTTGTATAATACCACCTGTAGGGAAATCTGGTCCTTTAATAACTGTTAACAAGTCATCCACAGAACTATTCGGTTGATCGATACGCATCATTGTAGCATCAATTACTTCTCCAAGATGATGCGGTGGAATTTCTGTTGCATAACCAGCGGAAATCCCTGTAGATCCGTTCACCAATAAGTTCGGGAACATTGCCGGTAATACAACAGGTTCTTCACTCGTATCATCAAAGTTTGACACGAATTCTACTGTTTCTTTATCAAGATCACGTAATAACTCAGATGCGATTGGTGATAAACGAGCTTCCGTATAACGCATTGCCGCTGCTGGATCCCCATCAACACTACCGTTATTTCCGTGCATTTCAACTAAAACATTACGTACTTTCCAAGTTTGACTTAAACGGACCATCGCCTCATATACAGAGGAATCACCATGTGGGTGATAATTACCGATAACATTACCTACTGTTTTAGCTGATTTACGAAACGCTTTATCATGTACGTTTCCTTCTACATACATAGAATATAAAATACGTCTTTGTACCGGTTTTAAACCGTCACGCGCATCTGGAAGCGCGCGGTCTTGAATAATATATTTACTATAACGTGCAAAGCGGTCACCTAACACGTCTTCAAGCGGGAGGTCATGAAACTTCTCTGCCTGCATGTTATTCCACCTCCGTCTCCATAATCATTTCATTTTCTAAAATATTTCCTTCTTCTTGCATACCAAATTGTACATTACGCTCAATCCATTTACGGCGAGGTTCTACTTTATCCCCCATCAATGTCGTAACTCGGCGCTCAGCTCTTGATGCATCGTCAATTTTCACACGAATTAACGTACGTGTTTCAGGGTTCATCGTTGTTTCCCATAATTGATCGGCATTCATTTCGCCAAGTCCTTTATAGCGCTGCAACATATAGCCTTTACCGACCTTTTTCGTTACACCACCTAATTCTTCATCAGACCATGCATATTCAATTACTTCACTTTTCCCTTTTCCTTTACTTACTTTATATAAAGGTGGAAGTGCGATAAATACTTTACCAGCTTCAATAAGTGGTTTCATGTAACGGTAGAAGAACGTCAGTAGTAACACTTGAATATGTGCTCCATCCGTATCTGCATCGGTCATAATAACAACTTTATCGTAGTTAATATCTTCAACAGCGAACTCATTCCCTACGCCGCCGCCAATTGCGTAAATAATCGTATTGATCTCTTCATTCTTAAAAATATCAGCAAGCTTTGCTTTTTCCGTGTTGATTACTTTACCACGTAATGGTAGCACCGCTTGGAAACGACGATCTCGCCCTTGCTTTGCTGAACCACCAGCCGAGTCACCCTCTACTAAATACAATTCGTTTTTCTGAGGATTACGTGATTGCGCAGGTGTTAACTTCCCGCTTAAAGTACCTTCTGATTTTTTCTTCTTCTTACCAGTACGTGCTTCTTCTCTCGCTTTACGAGCAGCCTCACGTGCTTGCGCTGCTTTAATCGCCTTTCTCACAAGAAGTGTAGCTACATCTGGATTTTCTTCTAAAAAGTAAGCTAAATGCTCAGATACAATTGCATCAATTGAAGAACGAGCTTCACTTGTACCTAGTTTCCCTTTCGTTTGCCCTTCAAACTGGAGTACGTCTTCTGGTACACGTACAGAAACAATCGAAGCTAATCCTTCACGAATATCTGTACCCTCTAAATTTTTGTCTTTTTCTTTTAATAAAGAAACTTTACGAGCATACTCATTGAACACACGTGTCATTGCTGTTTTAAATCCAGCTTCGTGTGTACCACCGTCTTTTGTACGTACATTATTTACAAACGAAAGAATGTTTTCTGAGTAACCATCATTAAACTGAAACGCTAACTCTGCTTCAATTCCATTTTGCTCACCCGAGAAATATACAACTGGATGAATCGAATCTTTCTCTTCGTTTAAGTATGAAACGAAAGCCTCAATTCCTGTTTCATAATGAAACACATCTTCTAAATCATTACGTTCATCTTTTATCGAGATTTTCATTCCTTTTAATAAGAATGCAGATTCACGTAATCTCTCACATAATGTTTCATAATTATAATTTGTCGTGCTGAAAATAGTTGTATCTGGTTTGAAGTGCATCGTTGTACCAGACTCTTTCGTTTTCCCGATTTTCTCTAACGTCGTTGCAGGAGTACCACCATTTTCAAAGCGTTGTTCATAAATGCTACCATCACGCTTAATCGTTACTACTAGCCATTCTGACAAGGCGTTTACAACTGATGCCCCAACACCGTGTAAACCACCACTCGTTTTATAGCCTCCTTGGCCAAACTTACCACCAGCATGAAGTACAGTTAAAATAACTTCAGGTGTCGGTTTTCCAAGCTTATGCATTCCCGTAGGCATTCCTCGCCCTTTATCAATTACGCTAATACTATTATCTTTATGTATTACGACAGAAATTTCGTCGCCAAATCCCGCTAATGCTTCATCAACGGAGTTATCTACTATTTCATATACTAAATGATGCAATCCACGGCTATCCGTACTCCCGATATACATACCCGGGCGTTTTCGAACGGCTTCAAGTCCTTCTAACACTTGAATTGCATCTTCATTATATTGGAACTGATGCTTAACCAAACTCCTTGCCCCTTTCCTAATCAAATAAGAACATATGTTTCTATTATAGAATAACGCCTCGACTATGGTTTTGGCAAGTTATCTTATCTCTTTTATATACTATTTTCAATAGAAAAATCCTTGTTTTTTTCACAAGGATTCCTCTAGGCTACTATTTCAGAAAAATAATCGTTTGTCAACGAGAAATGGATATGTATTCCAACATTATACATTCCAGACCTTTATCATGATCCAAATGATCAATATCCAAAACGGGATAACAAGTAACAATCCCCAAAAACAGCCTTTAAAAAATCTCATGATGAACACCTCGTTCATCCGCCCTACTTATATAAAAAGTGAAGGCTGAATCAATCTTTCTATCTTTAAAGTCTATACTATTTTGTCATTACATGCTCTACTTTAATACAACGATCCATTATTACTGTATAGCCTTTTTCTTGTAAAAGTTTATATGTATCTTCATCTTGTACTCCTAGTTGTGCCCAGAAAACATCTGCATCAATCTCTACAAACTCTTTCGCAACATCCTTTAAAAATTCTGAGCGACGAAATACATTTACGATATCCACATGTTCTTTAATATCCGTCAGTGAAGAAACCGCCTTTTCTCCGAGTACTTCATCTACTGTTGGATTTACTGGAATAATGCGATACCCAGCATCTTGCATTGCTTTTGAAACCATATATGATGTGCGTTCTGGCTTATCTGATAATCCAACAACTGCAATCGTTTTACTTTTCTTCAATACTTCACCAATTTCCGTACGAGTTGGGTTTTCAATTGTCATAATTAATCCCTCCTATACCTTTATTATATCCGATAAAGAAAGTCTCTTTCAACATGAAAGAGACTTTCTTTTATTCCGATTGATGTACACTAATAAGCAGAAGGAAGAGAACTCTCCACTGATTAAAGTTTATATTTATTGATTCTTTGTAGCTGAATTATCTGCTAATGTAGCTGTTTTCGTCATTTTTTGACCGTTGCGATAGAATGTAACTTCCACTTTCTCGCCTACTTTTTTCTTTTCATATAAGTATTTACGGAACTGAAGTGAATTTTCTACTTTTTGATCATCTAATGCTACTACAAGATCATATTGCTCTAAGCCAGCTTTTTCTGCCGGTGACACAGGATAAATTTTAGCTAATACAACACCATTTGTTACTTCTTTTGGTACTTTTAATTGATTTACTGCATAAGCTTGCACATCTTCTAATGAAACAACACCTACACCAAGAGCTGGTCGTTTCACTACCCCGTCTTTTTCAAGCGATTCAATAACTGGTTTTGCAACATTAACTGGAATTGCAAAACCAATCCCCTCAACTTCTTGCTGTGCAATTTTACTTGAGTTAATTCCAATTAATTCACCGTTTTGGTTAAATAATGCACCGCCACTATTACCAGGGTTAATCGCTGCATCTGTTTGAATAACTTGTGCTTGCCAGTCTGGACGTTTGTCTCCATCAATATCTACTGGAATTTCACGTTCTTTACTACTGATAATACCTTCCGTTACACTGCCGTCAAATCCAAGTGGGTTACCAATTGCAATTGCTTTTTCACCAGCACGAAGTTTACTGGAATCACCTAACGTTGCAACTTTATTAACAGTAGATCCATCAATCTCTACAACTGCTAAGTCTAACCAAGGGTCCTTACCAACTAATTTTGCATCAACTTGCTTTCCGTCGCTCAGTTTAACAGCAAGTTTATTTGCACCGTCTACTACGTGGTTATTTGTTACAATATATGCTTTATTTCCTGATTTTTTATAAATAACACCTGATCCTGTACCAGCTGTTTGCTCTTGTTCTGCCGGTTGCATCGCAAACGGATCAATAGTCTTCTGCATATTAATTACACCAACTACAACATCCTTTGCGCCTTCAATCATGCCTGGCAAATCAGTTTCGCCCTTCACTTTATTAACAACAGGAGCTACAGTACCTTCTACTTGTTGATTAGAATTGAATGACGAAATTGCTGCATTATTTTGCATCCACGGCATGTAAGGTGCTGCAAAACTAATCGAAACCGCCCCGACTACAGCTCCAACTAAACCTGTGAAAAAATATCCTTTTTTACTACCTGATTTTTTCATTTCTCTCGTTTCACTATGCTCTTCATTTAAATTCGGTCCGTCGTAATATCCCATGTTTTATTTCCCCTCTCTGGTGAATTCGTACTTTCAGTATAGTCACAGTTTGTGTCCTTCTTGTGAACTCATCGTGAAATCCAATTAAAAAAATACTCCTATCTATCATTGTAGACAAGAAAAGTATTTTTTGTACATTTCACCTACAAAGGAGAGTGTAAATTTGCTATATCCCAAAGCCGGGATGCATAGTAACTTAAAGGTTATTCTTCAAATTTGTAACCTACTCGAATAACAGTGCCGATATGCTTCGCCTTATCTCCTAGCTTATTTCGCAGTTTTTTAATATGTGTATCAACCGTTCGGTCATCACCGTAGTAATCATATCCCCATAACTGATCTAATAAATGTTGGCGTGACAACACAATTCCTTTGTTCTCCATTAAATAAACGAGAAGCTCAAACTCCTTATGTGTCAATATAATTTCTTCTCCATCTACTAAAACTGTTCTAGATAGTCGATTCACTTCTATTCCAGCTAATGACATAGTATTTTCTTCTGATACTCCTATCGCTCCATCCGCACGTTTCAATAACGTCTTTGCACGAGCTACTAACACTTTTGGACTAAAAGGTTTTGTTACATACTCATCTGCACCTAGTTCAAAGCCTAGTAATGTATCATCCTCATCAGAACGTGCTGTCAGCATAATAATTGGTACCGCTGACTCTTTTCTAATTCGTCTACAAACAGACCAACCATCTATTTCTGGTAACATAATATCTAACATAATTAAATCAATTGTATGTTCAGCAAATAATTCTAGCGCTTTTTTTCCATCTTCCGCTTCGATTACTTCAAAGCCTTCATTACGAAAATAATCACTAACAATTTCACGTAATCTTCTTTCATCTTCAACAAGTAATACTGTTTTATTCATATAACCTATCCCGCCTTTTTACTCATTCAATCGAATAATACGTTGATTGGAGCTTCCGCGAAATGGAAGTGTTAAATCTTTTTTATCAAGTTCAAATCTTCCATCGACCAAAACATCCCCATAATGTAACAATTCTATCATATCATTATTTTGAGCACTCTGTATCTCTTCTAACGTGTAACCTGTATAAATCCATAGATTTTTTTTCAGATCCTTCACTACTTTTGCTACTTTTTTCACTTCAGCAGCTTGAAAAAATGGATCTCCACCTGAAAATGTTACATCGGTTAATGAATTTTTTTCAATCTCTTTCACAATTTCTTCTACCGTCATTTCAGTTCCATTGCAAACATTCCATGATTTCGGATTATGGCAACCGATACAATGATGCGGACAGCCCGCAAAAAACACGACTGTCCGCAACCCTTCTCCATCTACTACACTATCATGAATGATATTCATAACTTTCATTTATGCTTCACCCGATCCATCTCTTCACTACGTTTCGCGCTATTCCACTTTGACATATCTCCTACAAGATATCCTGTTATCCGGCGAATTCTTTCTATTTCATTCTCATCTTCATTTCCGCAGCTCGGACATTCATTCCCGATAATGCCATGATAACTACAACACTTACAACGATCGACAGGATGGTTAATTGAGCCGTATCCTACTCCGTACTGCGCCATCGCTTGTACAATTTGCTTTAACGCCTTTTGATTATGCACAGCTGCACCATCTAGTTCAATGTACGTAATATGTCCGCCATTACAAAGAGCGTGAAACGGTCCTTCTAATCGAATTTTATCTATAGCTTGAATATTGTAATACACCGGTACATGGAACGAATTTGTATAATAATTATGATTTGTCACACCGCTAATTACACCAAATTCTTCTCTATCTTTCTTCACAAACTTTCCTGATAACCCTTCTGCTGGCGTTGCAATTACAGAGAAATTGAGTTGATGTTCTTCCGTCACCTTATCCATTCTCTTCCTCATAAAGGAAATAATTTCATATCCAAGCTTCCATGATTCTTCATTTTCTCCATGGTGCTTTCCAGTTAACGCTACTAAACATTCTGCAAGACCGATAAAACCAAGACTTAACGTCCCTTGTTTTAAAATCGGTGCCACAGCATCTTCAGGTTGCAACGTTTCTCCACCACGCCATACACCTTGTGAATATAAGAACTGAAAATCTCTCGCTCTCTTTGTACATTGATAAGCAAATCTCTCTAACAATTGCTTAACACCTAAATCTAAGTAATAACTTAGCGCTTCAAAAAACGCTTCTTTTGAACCACTAATTAGCGCTAATTTCACTAAATTAATAGAAGTAAACGATAAATTCCCTCTCCCAATTGCTGTTTCTTCCCCATGTATATTAGACATAACACGAGTACGACACCCCATATAACATACTTCACTTTCAGGTCGACCATCATAATGCACAGCATTAAACGGAGCATCTAAAAACGAAAAGTTAGGGAATAATCGCTCAACTGTCGTTTCTAACGCTAATTCAAATAAATCATAGTTCGGATCACACTCTTCAAAGTTCACGCCTTTTTTCATTTTGAAAATTTGAATAGGAAAAATCGGTGTTTCCCCTTTACCAAGTCCAGCTTGCGTCGCTTTTAAAAGTTGCTTAATTAAAAGCCGTCCCTCTTTCGATGTGTCTGTTCCGTAGTTAATAGAAATAAACGGTACTTGTCCCCCGCCCCTACTATGCATACTATTTGAATTATGAACGAAAGCCTCACACGCCTGATACGTATCATTTTCTGTTTCTTTCCATGCAAATTCCTCTATTTGTTCTTTCGTAAGCGGATATGACTGTAGTCGTTTTTTATGTCTCTCTACTGTTTTTCTCACATATGGAGCTAAATCAATATCAAAGAGTGCAAACGATTGACCACCGTGCTGCATATTTTGATTCGCCTGAAAAATAATTGAAGAAAGCGCCAATGCACTTTTAATGTCTTGCGGTTGTCTCATATGTCCATGTCCAGTATGAAAACCGTTAGCAAGCATTTGCGCTAACGGAATTTGCGAACAAGTCGTCGTTCCTGTTGCATAAAAATCTAAATCATGTGGATATAATATATTTTGATCTATCGCTTTTTTCACTTGATCTGATAATAATTTTTCTACTGCATAATACTTTGCGCTCTCAGATGCGAACGTTCCCATTACTCCCATTGGAGATCGGCCATCTACATTTGCATTTTCCTGCATTAAATCTTGTTCATTACCGTGAATAATTGTCTCAAATACTTTCATTAATTCTTCTCCACGTACATTTTGTTTCAACATTCATAACCCTCCACCAACATGTTGTTGTCTTTTGATTAAAATCATACAACATATAGTTCTTCTGTTCCTGTGAAAAATGTAACATTCCTGTGAAAGTTTTTTTAAAAATTAATGACTTTTTCATTTGTAAAAAAGAAATGTGCTCTTTACAAATGTATGGTACAATATATGGGAAAAACTCTTTTTACCCTTTATCAACACATTTGTATAAAGGAGACTGAACTCATGATTATTACATATCTTTTATTTATCGTTGCCTACTTGCTCGGCTCGATTCCATTTGCATTAGTCGTTGGAAAAATCGGTTATGGAATCGACATTCGTGAGCATGGAAGCGGTAATCTAGGCGGAACTAATACATTCCGTACATTAGGGAAAAAAGCAGGTTTTATCGTAACAATTGCTGACATTTTAAAAGGTACATTAGCAACAAGTCTACCGATTATTTTCGGGTCAGATATTCACCCACTATGGTTTGGATTAGCCGCTGTTCTTGGACATGTCTATCCGATCTTCGCAAAATTCCGCGGGGGGAAAGCAGTTGCAACTTCTGCTGGGGTATTATTATGCTATTCACCAGTTGTTTTTGCAATATTAGCTGTTGTCTTTTTCAGCCTTTTATTTACAACAAGATACGTATCACTTTCTTCAATGGTAACAGCTGTCATTGCTGTTATTGCATCCATTGTTAGCGGGGATAAAATCTTCATTATTGCGATGTGTTTATTAGCAGGTATGGTTATTTATAAACACCGTGCAAATATCGGACGAATTATAAATAAAACTGAACCAAAAGCAAACTTTTCAAAAAAGCAAAAATAAGATCGTAACCCACATAACGCAAAAAGAAAACGTGAAGCATATTAATAGCGTCTTTTTGCGTTATTTTTTATACTAAAGAAAAAGCAACATAATTTGGAGGAACTATACATGAATCTTTCCGTAACAAAAGAAGCAGCACAATGGTATAAAAACGAATTACACTTACAATCAGGTGAAACAATACGCTTTTTCGTACAATACGGTGGTTGCAGTACTGTGCAAAAAGGACTTTCTTTAGGTATTCGTAAAGATGATCCTGCGCATCCTGCTGTTCAAATGCAAGAAGAAGGTATTAACTTCTTTATTGAAGGCGATGATGAGTGGTTCTTCGATGGACATAATTTATTAGTGACACTTAACGACGGTGATGATTTCCCTCAATTTAATTATGAAAAATAAAAAAACGTGGCTTCTGCCACGTTTTTTTTTATTTTTTTTTAATTTCCTCATATTTCGCATACCACTCAGGATATAATTTTTTAAATGATACAGGGCGGAACCCTTCTTTTTTCGCACAAATATTCGTTGTACTTGCAGTAATACAAAGCTCGCCATCACCGTTATAAATTTCATAACCATATACAACACGCAGCGGGCTCAAAGTATCAATCCACGTTTTCACAATTGCTTTTTCACCGTAACGCATCGCTTTACGATATGAAATTTGCAAGTCTAATACAGGAGAGATAATTCCCTCTTTCTCCATTTCAACATACGAAAATCCTAATTCTTGTATAAGTTTCGTGCGCCCAAGTTCCAGCCACACTAAATAGTTTGAATGGTAAACAACACCCATCTGGTCTGTTTCCGCATAGCGGATTTCAACTTCATGTTCTGCTACAAACATTTCTATTCGCCTTCTTTCACTTCTGCTACCTTGCATACATTTAATCATAATACAGTGGAATCAAAAATAAAATAAAAACAGTGAATCTTTTACCGAAAGGGGCAAACACATGATTCAAATTGTAACTGTTCGTAGCGGTGATAGTGTTTATAGTTTAGCATCAAAATATGGATCTACACCTGAAGAAATTGTAAAAGACAATGGACTAAACCCAGCCGAAACACTCGTTGTTGGTCAGGCACTTATCGTTAATACAAAAGGCAATAACTATTATGTACAGCCTGGTGACAGCCTTTATCGAATTTCTCAAACATATAGCGTGCCTCTCGCCAGTTTAGCTAAAGTTAATAACCTTTCATTAAAATCTATTCTTCATGTCGGACAACAATTATATATACCGAAAGGAACAAAACGAGCAGTAGAATCCATCGCTTATTTACAACCTTCAACAATACCGATAAAAGAAAGTTTAGTAAATGCTACACGTGCTATTAATCCATTTTTAACATATTTAGCCTACTTCAGCTTCGAAGCAAAACGAGACGGCACTTTAAAAGAACCAACCGAAACAGCTAAAATCGCTAATATTGCAACGCAAGGTAAAACCATCCCTATGCTCGTTATTACAAATATTGAAAATGGAAATTTCAGTACCGAACTGGCATCTGTTTTTTTACGCGACGCAACGATTCAAAACAAATTTATTACGAACATTTTGCAAACAGCTGAAAAATACGGCATGCGAGATATTCATTTTGATTTCGAGAATGTAGCACCTGAAGATCGCGAAGCATATAATCGTTTTTTACGAAATGTAAAAACGCGCTTACCTAGCGGGTACACATTAAGTACAACGCTTGTACCGAAAACAAGTTCCAATCAAAAAGGGAAATTTTTTGAAGCTCATGATTATAAAGCACAAGGACAAATTGTTGATTTCGTCGTCATTATGACATACGACTGGGGTTGGCAAGGCGGACCACCGATGGCGATTTCTCCTATTGGTCCTGTGAAAGAGGTACTTCAATATGCAAAATCTCAAATGCCACCACAAAAAATTATGATGGGTCAAAATTTATACGGTTTCGATTGGAAACTGCCGTTCAAACAAGGAAATCCACCAGCAAAAGCAATTAGCTCTGTTGCAGCTGTTGCACTAGCTCGTAAATACAATGTTCCTATCCGCTATGATTTCACGGCTCAAGCTCCTCATTTCAATTACTTTGACGAAAACGGCGTACAACATGAAGTTTGGTTTGAAGATTCACGGTCCGTTCAAAGTAAATTTAATTTAATGAAAGAACAAGGAATAGGCGGCATCAGCTATTGGAAGATTGGTCTACCATTCCCACAAAATTGGCGTTTACTCGTCGAAAACTTTACAATCACGAAAAAAGGCTGACGAAAGTCAGCTTTTTAAATATTTTTATAATATTATCCAAACACACAAAAAGGAGAATGATGACATTCTCCTTTTTTTAACCGTTATCAACAATTGGTTGTTTGCCAGTTTGGTCTTGCATTTGCTTTCCTTTGTTGCCACCAGCTTTTTTCGATTGTGTTCCAATTTGATTTGGTGCAAAGTCTTTTGAATTCTTTTTCGGATTACCCATTACTATCGCCTCCTTAACACTAGTATCGTACTAGTGTTAAGAATTATTCAGCCTGCTTAAAAAGTTTCATTTCATAACGTTTTTCAATTCGTTTTTCAATTCGATCCATTGCATCACGATCGCTTAATAATTGTTGTTTATTTTCATTTACAAGTTCTTCAAACGATCTACGGCGACTTCTTCTCATGTTGCTCACCCTTTCTTCTACGCTTTCTTATTACATAGTATGAGCAAATGAAAAACTCTTTAATCAGATTTGTAAGAAAATTTTATGTTTTGATAAAAAATCCCATGCGCATATATTGCACATGGGATTTTTTACACCATCGTATTTAAATATTTTTTAATTTCTTCATCCGCATTTACTTTATTTGCTCTATATTCATCCAGCGCTCGTAATACAGAATCGTATTCTGCTACAATGTAGCTCTCTAGCTTCAAAATGTCCTCTACACTGTCAATCATAATTCTCGTGTTGCCAATCTCACTTTTCAATGCTGCCTCGTGTGTTAAGCTCGTACAAATTTCTCTTACATCGTCTTCCATTTTTTCTGTTAACACATATTTCTTTCGCCCTTTGACCTTTAACCTTATAATTGGATAAAAGGCTTTTATATCTAAATAACTCCCAACATTCATACAACGAATCCACTCAATATCACGTTTATTTCGTACAAGCATTTCTTTTACTGCTTCAAATACCGCTGTTTCATCAAGTACTTCCTTATTCGCTTTTCTTTTTCCTTCTTCTTCAACCGCTGCACATTTTTGATAAACAGCCGCACACGTAATACAGTCGTCAAATGCATTATGAGAACTTAATCGAATTCCAAGCATTCGTTTTAACGTTTCAAGTTTATGATTAGGCGCATGCTTCATATATTTTTTCGCTAAAAACACAGTATCAATAACGTTATTTTTAGGCTCAGGTAGTCCAAGCATATTTACATTACTTTTTAAAAAACGCATATCAAAAGATGCATTATGAGCGACAATAACATTTGTATGTAAAAATGCTAAAAATAAAGGTAATACTTCTTCAATCGTCGGTGCATCTGAAACACGATAATTTGTAATACCTGTTAAACTCGTTATTCGGTCCGGAATTGAACGCTCTGGATTCACATAGGAAACAAATTGATCTACTAGTTCATGATTATGATATTTCACTGCTGCGACTTGAATAATTTTATCATTATAAGGGTTAAATCCTGTTGTTTCAAAATCAATTACAACATAATCTAACGGTAAGGATATATTCCCCACTCCAAACACTCCTTTACCTCTAAACGTTTATATTTCTTTTATCATAACATGCTGCTATCACTACGTGAAAAAGAAAAGGCAGAAATGGTAACTTTCCACCTCTACCTTTTCACCGTTATTTTAATTTAGCAATCCGTTTCTCCATCTCTTTTTGCGTCATCGGTCCAATGAACTTATCTTGAATGACACCTTCTGTATCAATAAAATAAGAAGTTGGAATGGTAATTACTTTATACGCTGTTGTCACATCAATGTTCTTGTCCAATAAAATAGGAAAAGTAATTCCTTTTTCTTTAGCGAAGTTCCGTACCTTTTCTTCTCCCCCTCCTTTTTCTGAAGGAGTATAGTTTATAGCTAAAATTTCTACGTTTTCTTTATGTTCTTTATAAAAGGCCTCCATATCAGGCATTTCTTGCTGACAAGGCCCACACCACGTTGCCCAAAAGTTTAAAATAACTTTCTTTCCTTTTAAATTGGATAACTTTACATTCGTTCCATCTATCTTTGCTAATTCAAAATCTGGTGCGCTCTTTCCAATTTCAATACCGTTCCTTGCGAAAATCTCTTTCATAGCAGCTTCACTTTTGGCAGGCTTTTCTTGCATTACTTGATCCTCTTTACCAAACTGTTCATAAGCTGCATATCCCGCTAAACAAAGTAACACTACAATAATGGTAAGCTTCCGCCACATATTATATCACCCTTACGTGTTTATCTTCTTATTACATAATCACCAAAATACTATATACCTTATTTTAGCTTATACGGACAAGCTTGGAAATATTCACAGTCGAAATAGTTAGAATATTTATAGTCCAGATGAAATATTTCCCTTTTTATCATATAATTAGAAATAAATACAAAACTTGCGAGGTGATATGTATTTTACAATTACTTATCAACCCTTTCACTTTTGTTTTTTTCACTTTACCATTACTATGTATTTTTTTTAGCACCTTACTATACAAATTCAAATGGGCTGCTATTATTATTTCTTTTACTGTTCCACTTATATTTTTCATTATCGTCTCGGGATTTGCACCTCGCTTTACAAAACTTAGACGCTTGGATTGTTTATAGTGCTGTTTATTCTGTACTTTCCTACATAACGCCAGCGCTAATACGAAGAAAACTGCACATGTAGAACTTTCAAAAAGGGGGATTTTTATGAATTTATTTGAAAAAATACTATTATATATTCTTAGTTTTATATTTTCCCCAATCGGGATTATCACTTGGATCATCTCGCTCTTCAGTAAAGATCCTGAAAAAAAGCAAGTTGGGCGTATTTGTCTCTTTATCGCTTTAATCTCATTTATCCTTTTAGCCGGTCTCGGTATTCTTAGTTTCTTCACGATGACTACCACTACTATACAATAGTTATAGAAAGGATGATTATTTTGGGAGAACATCCTATAAGTAAAGAACTTCGCTATATACGAATTTGTTTAGTTATTTTAGTAATCGTTCTCTTATTTTTCAACGGTGAAAGAGTCGTTGAAATTTCTACAAATCATGATTCCATAGAAAATGTTTCCACCAGTAATATGACTCAGATTGCTGAAAATACATTTGCTATTCAAGAATATAATCCATCACTAAGTAGCGAACGTACGGTCAAGATTTTCAAATATAATCCGGATACAAATCAACTTACTCTAGTCAAAGAGTTTAGTACTAACAATCCTGAGTCTTATACGTATCAACTTAATAAGAGTGAATAAAGATAAGAGCGCTATGTAGCTCTTATCTTTTTATTAGTATCTCTTTAAACAATGACTTACAATTTAATAGTTCTCTAGGATCCCCACATTCCACCATAATTCCATTCTTCATGACAACAACCCGATCTGCTATCATCGCCCTCTCGACATCATGTGTCGTCACAATTCTCGTTACATTCCCCTCTAGCCCTTTAAGCATATTCCAAACCATTTCTTGATTGCCCGGATCTAATCCCGCAGTCGGCTCATCTAAAACAATGAGATTCGGATTTGATACAATCGCTCGCAATAATGCAAGACGCTTTCTCTCTCCTCCCGAAAACTCTTCACCGCTTTTATGTAGTACAGTCTGAATACCTTCAGATAAACTCCTAATAATCGACTTCGCATTTACAAGTTCCATATTTTTTTCTAACTGTTTTTCTAAGCCCCCTTCCCCGAAATATATATTCTCTTTTACTGTCGTTCGAAAAAAACGTGGTTCCTGCCATATAGTAGTCATACGAGCTTTATTACCGTAATAAGTAATCTTGCCACTAGATGGTTTATATAACCCTGTTAATAACTTTAAAAGCGTCGTTTTTCCTGCACCACTTTCCCCCACAATAATAACGAGTTCGCCAGGATTAATTTGCAAATGTATATTTTTAATTCTACATCTCTCTTCACCGTTCTCTTGAAATGAAACGTTTGTTAATTTCATTCCCATCGCTCTTTCTACATTTCTGTATTCAGCCGGTATATCTAAAAAGCCAAAAACTCGATTTGCCGAAGCAATAGCAACTTGTGTCATCATCAATAAATCACTCGCATAACGAACGGGGAAAAATAACATCTCAATTGTAGCTAATACCGCCACAAGCGAACCGACTTCCATATCCCCTTTTATTATTTTTTTTGCTCCTATAATAAGAACAACTATATATGTTCCTGTTTCTATTACCGTTCCAACTATCCCAATACAATGTTGTATCATCGTCTTCCTTACTTCTGTTTTATAAGATTGTGCCGTCACTCCTTTAAACAAATGAATTGCCCATTTTTCTTTTTGTAAACTACGTAAATCTTGTATACCTTTTACAAACTGTGACATCATCTCTACAACACTTGATTGATTTTTTTGAGCAATACTTGCAATATTTCTTACTTTTCCCCCCATAAGCATTGGAACAATTGCACTTAAAAATAAAAACGGGGTTATCCACCATATGAACTGTACATCGATATGTTGT
Source organism: Bacillus sp. RIT 809 (assembly GCF_016892495.1). Classification (NCBI taxonomy): domain Bacteria; kingdom Bacillati; phylum Bacillota; class Bacilli; order Caryophanales; family Bacillaceae; genus Bacillus; species Bacillus sp. RIT 809. The sequence continues at coordinate 113,247 of NZ_JAFEMR010000007.1, forward strand.
AAAGCTATGAACGCACCAATAAATTGTGCAATGGCGTGGATGTATTCTATTAATATAGATCCATATAACCTTACCCAATTCGGAATATCAGAAACGACTAATGTTTCTAACTCCCCTTGTTTTACCCTCTCACTTTCTTCAAATGGTAATAAGAAAAAATGACGTAATACATCTATACGCTTCTCTCGTAATATTCGCTGACTTACTTTTGAGCTTACATAATCAAATAACAGATTGTTCACCCACATCAAAAAGCGGCTCCCCGCAAACAAAGCAATATATACATACGTACCTTTTAACTCCCGCTGAATAATGTTATCTACAATTAGCCCCATAAATAGCGGACGGGATAAATTTAAAATGGCAGCTACTATTCCGCTACAAATCGCACTAATTAGCAATAGCTTTTCTTGCAACAACGGCAACATTATTCTTCTATACTCATTCATTGTGATTCCCCCAATTTTGCATAATAAAAGGAAAGGGATGAAACCAAATGGTTTCATCCCTTTCCCTCTGTACATAAAGTAAGGAAGCTAACAAATGTTAGCTTCCTTATCATTCATTTCAATTATTTAGTTTGACACTTTAGACTCTTCGATTTTCGAACGAAGAACCATTTGCAAGATACCACCGTGACGGTAGTAGTCAATTTCAACTTCACTATCGAAACGAGCTACTACTTCAAATTGCTTCTCTTTTCCTTCTGAATCGATTGCAACTACTTTTACAAGATCGCGTGGTCTAACTGTTTTGTCAATTTGAATTTCAAATGACTCGTCACCAACAAGACCTAACGTTTCAGCGCTTTCGCCATCTTTAAATTGTAATGGTAATACGCCCATTAACACTAAGTTACTGCGGTGAATACGCTCGAAGCTTTCTGCGATTACTGCTTTAATACCTAATAAGTTTGTACCTTTCGCAGCCCAGTCACGAGAACTTCCCATACCGTAGTCTTTACCAGCAACAACTAGAAGGCCTGTGCCATCTTCTTTATACTTCATAGCAGCATCATAGATAGATGTTACTTCACCAGTTGGCCAATATGTTGTATATCCGCCTTCTGTTCCTGGTGCGATTTGGTTTTTAATACGGATATTTGCGAATGTACCACGCATCATAACTTCATGGTTACCACGACGAGAACCGTAAGAGTTAAAGTCAACTGGTTGTACGCCGTTTTCTAGTAAATAACGTCCTGCTGGCGTGTGCTTACCAATTGAACCTGCTGGTGAAATATGGTCTGTCGTTACAGAATCACCAAATTTACCAACGATGCGTAAACCTGATAATGTTTCAACTTCACCTGGCTCTTTAGATAATCCTTCGAAGAACGGTGGGTTTTGAATGTATGTTGAATCATTATCCCAAGTATATAAAGCTTCATTTGAAGTTTGGATTTCATTCCAGCGCTCATTGCTGTTAAACACTTGTGCATATTCTTTTTTGAACAATTCAGATGTAACAACACTTTGAACTACATCTTCAATTTCTTTAGCTGATGGCCAAATATCATTGAAGTAAACAGCATTACCATTTACATCTTTACCGATTTCATCATTTTTCAGATCAATATCAACAGTACCTGCAAGTGCATATGCCACAACAAGTGGTGGTGATGCTAAGTAGTTTGCTTTTACAAGTGGGTGAATACGACCTTCAAAGTTACGGTTACCAGATAAAACAGATGTTACTAATAAATCATTTGCTGCGATTGCTTCTTCTAATTCCTCTGCTAATGGACCAGAGTTACCGATACAAGTCGTACAGCCGTAACCAACTGTTTGGAAACCTAATTGATCTAAATACGTTGTTAAACCAGACTTATCTAAGTACTCTGTAACAACTTTAGATCCTGGTGCTAATGATGTTTTTACGTAACCAGGTACTTTAAGTCCTTTTTCAATTGCTTTCTTCGCAACTAATCCCGCTCCAATTAATACGTATGGATTTGACGTATTTGTACAGCTTGTAATCGCAGCGATTGCAATTCCGCCTGTTTTCATCGTTACTTCTTGATCTTTTAATGTAACTTTCACTTCTTTATCAAACTCTTGCTCATTGAATCCAAGTCCTTGTGTTCCAACTGGTGCTACAACAGCTTTATGGAACTCTTCTTTCATATTTGAAAGCGGAATTAAATCTTGCGGACGTTTCGGTCCAGAAAGGTTAGATTCGATTGCATTTAAATCAATTTCAACAAGATCAGTATAGATTGGATCTTTACTGTCTGCTGTATAGAATAAACCGTTTGCTTTACAATATTCTTCAACAACGCGAATTTGCTCTTCATCTCTACCTGTTAAACGTAAGTATTCTAATGAAATGTCGTCGATTGGGAAGAATCCACAAGTTGCACCGTATTCTGGTGCCATATTTGAAATTGTTGCACGGTCAGCTAAAGGCATGCTCTTTAGTCCACTACCGAAGAACTCAACAAATTTACCAACTACACCTTTTTGACGTAACACTTGTGTTACTTTTAATGCAACATCAGTTGCTGTTGTACCACTTGGAAGTGTACCAGTTAATTTCACACCGATTACTTCAGGTACTGGGAAATATGAAGGCTGTCCAAGCATTCCTGCTTCTGCTTCAATACCACCAACGCCCCATCCAAGAACACCGATACCATTAATCATTGTTGTATGTGAGTCTGTTCCAACTAATGAATCTGGGTATGCAACTAAGTCACCTTCAGCATTTTTCACCGCATGAACAACCGGTGCTAAATATTCAAGGTTTACTTGGTGTACAATACCTGTTGCTGGTGGAACTGCACGGTAGTTATCAAATGATTTCTGTGCCCAGCTTAAAAATTTATAACGTTCTTCATTACGTTTAAACTCTAAGTCCATGTTGAATGCAAGCGAGTCTGCTGTACCCGCTCTATCAACCTGTACAGAGTGGTCAATTACAAGGTCTACAGTAATTTCTGGATTAATTTTATCAGGATCCCCGCCCATATCTGCCATTGCTTTACGAAGCGAAGCCAAATCTACAACAGCTGGAACACCTGTGAAGTCTTGTAAGATTACACGAGATGGTTTAAACGGAACATCGATATCTTGAACATCTTTCGTTCCCCATTTCGCTAAATTTGTAACATGTTCTTCTGTAATTACGCGTCCGTCTACTTGACGAAGCACAGATTCAAGTAAAACTTTAACGGAATATGGTAATTGAGATACGTTGCCAACCCCTGCGTTTTCAAGCGCTTTCAATTGATAATAATGATACGTCTTTCCATCTAGTTCAAAAGTTGCACGTGATTGAAATGGATTATGTTTGAACATTATGTTTCCCCCCTGTTAAACGTGACTAAGTTGTCTGAATATAAAATGTAGACAAACTTTTCAATACCTTACGATAATATCTTATTACAACTTTCTAAATAAGTAAATAATAAGAAACTTATGGATTATCATAAGTTTTCTTTATCTTTCTAAATTTGAATAGTGTCCATGCTCTTTATTAATACTATTACTATAAAGTAAAGCACTCTTTCAGCGTTTTACTTTACGTTCATATATGCTATGAACGACTCATGGTTCGTCTATAAAAAACATTATAGAGGTGAGAAAAATGGGTAAACGAAAAGCCAATCACATTATTTCAGGAATGAATGCTGCATCCGCACAAGGACAAGGAACTGGTTATAACGAAGAGTTCGCAAACGAACCTTTAACACCAGCGCAGCGACAAAATAATAAGAAACGAAAAAAGAATCAGTAACGAAAAATCCCAAAAGGTACACCTTTTGGGATTTTTTTTAATGTTTATAACGTAACAACTCCGAAACTGTTACAAATCGATACCCCTGCTTTTTCAGCTCAGGTAAAATTTTTGCTAATGCCTCCACTGTTTGACTACGATCACTTCCTCCATCGTGCAACAGTACAATATCTCCACTTTTAGCATTTTTCACAACATGATTTACAATGGATTCTGTACCTGGATTCGCCCAATCACGAGGGTCTTGATGCCATGACCATAGAACAATTTGATACCCAGCTTTTTTTGCCGTAGTAAATACAGCATCATTAATATATCCACCTGGTGGACGAAACAATAAAGGTTCTTTCGCCCATTTTTCAAAATATTTCTTTCCATTTAAAATATCATTTTCTAATTTTTCATCTGACGAATTGCTCGCATACAAATGATTCATCGTATGATTTCCAACTTCATGTCCTTCTTTCAACACTTGCTTTACTAAATATGGATTACGCTGAACTCGAAATCCAATCATAAAAAAAGTCGCTTCTGCCTTATATTGATGTAATAAATCTAGAATTTGCGGCGTGTATGTTGGATCTGGTCCATCATCAAACGTAATTGCAATAACCTTTTCATTATTTGGCACTTCCCACGTTACATAGCCAGTTGGCTCTAGTTCTTTTCTGAGCAACATTTTCGCTTCCACTTTTTCCACTTGAAATATATGTACTGCGCATAGTAAAGAAAAAACTAATAGAAAAACCTTCTGTTTCAACATAGCGTTCGTTAAAGTAATAAGGTTGTCGAATACACAACAACCTCATTTACTTTTCTAATTGATCTACATTTCGCATAATATTTTGGAGATTATTTTCGTATTGCTCAAGTTGTGGACGTTGTGTTTCCGAAGCTACTTCTAGCGCATTTTGAATCTGTTCATATGCTTCCTGGACCTCTTGGCGTAACTCTTTTAAATCATGACCGTAGTTTGGATCATTTTTTACAATGTTGTGAAATGTATTTTCTGCTTGTGTAACTCCTTGCTGTGCAGCTTGAAAAGCTTGTTGTTTATCTTTATGATATGGCATTATACAATCCCCTTCCTATAATAGTTAGTCCCATTTATCTTTACCTTTTTTTCTAAAAACATTCTCGTATAAATTCGCAAACTTCTCTCATTCTAATAGGAAGAGGAGGTGTTATATACAATGGGCAAAAACAATCGTGAATCTAAAGAAAAAAAAGGCCAACCTGAACCATTAAGCGGATCTCATAAAGTAAAAAACCGTAACCATTCTCGTCAAAAAAATCATGCGCATCATGATATGTAAAACAAAATATTCACACTAGCTACCTTTGCCACATACAATGTTTATATTTTTTCATTTATTCTTCACCTCTAGTTCATTCATGCATAACATAGTATGAATTGAGATTTTACGGAGGGTGTCTTACATGGGCAAGAAAAAGAAGGATTGTCTTTTTCATGTTGATGGTTTCGAAGAATGGATGGATCAATTTTGTTCTGATTCTTGTAGTAACTTTAGTTTTCCAAATCAAATTCATATTGACCTTTGTGAAACAGAACAAGAATACATTTTGGAAACAGATGTACCAAATGCAACTGCACAAAATGTACTCATTAAAAAGATGGAGACAGGCCTAAACATTTGCATACTTCATAAAAACACTTCTTTACAGCGGATCATTCCTTTACCTGCTAATATCATTTACAAGAAGATGCTAGCCTGCTTAGAGAATGGATATTTAGCCATTCATATTTCCAAAAACGAAGTTGCCAATAAGCATGAAGAAAAAGTCTTTTTTCGAATTAACGATTGATATAAATACAAATATAAGCCCGAGCAACCTTTTAGTTTACTCGGGCTTATGTTATTTCGCATGTATTTCTATTTTAGAATTTCTAAAGTATCTTTTTTTCAATAAACCTTTTGTCACTAAAAGAACTGGGAACGCTATGCTTGAAAATATAGCTAATATTAAAAATACTAAAAAGCCATTTTGATACCCATAATAATCGAGAAGTATCCCACCAAACCATGGCCCGATTACTCCACCAATTCCTGAAAAACCCATAGCTCCAAAATATGTCCCTTTCAAATGTGAAACAGCTATCTCATCAATAAATACATCTGTCATTGAAAACATTAATACTTCTCCGAATGTAAAAATAATTGTACATATAGCAGCCCCTAACATAGATTCTACTAGTCCAAATCCAAACAATCCCCCGCTCACAAATAACGTTCCAACCATAATAGACGCTAACGGCGTATACTTTTTACACATTTGAATAACAGGGTATTGAATAACTACTACTGTAATTGCATTTAAAGTTAGCATATATGAGAACAGTTTTACTCCATCTTGAAATATATGTGCGTTTGCAAAATATTGAGATAGTGTCGTCGTTAAATGTGAAAAACCACTATTACTCAAAATAATCCCGACTAAAGCCACTAAAAATACTATGTCTTTTCGCAAAATCCGAACCGCATTTAACATTGTGACCGGGTTTTTTGTAGTTACTTTCTTTTTATCAAGTGGATATTTCTTAAATTGAAGCGCTAATATAACTGTATATAAAATGTACACTCCAGCGGCTACTAAAAAAGGAATTGTTGATTTTGCACTTCCGAGCTGCAATCCCACAATTGGACCAACAGCTACCCCGACATTTACTGCACCATACCGCAAGTTATAAGCAAGTAAACGATACTCTGGTTTTGTTAAATCTGATAATAAAGCTCTTGATGTCGGTTCAAAAAAAGACCGACATAACCCATTCAAAGCGTTTAATAGAAAGAAACTAAAAACATGATCTGCAACTGAAAACCCTATAAATACAAAAACCCAAACAATCATGGACCACATCATAATCGTTTTCCGGCCAAATCGATCCGATAAATTCCCCCCAATAAAACTAGCAAAAACTCCAACAAGCGCACTCGTTCCAATGATAGCACCGGTCATTCCAGCCGATACGTCTTTAACAGTCGTTAAATAAATCGCTAAAAAAGGAATGCTCATTGAAGTTGCAAACCTAGCAAATAATGTCCCTATAATGATACTCATTCCAAGTGGATGAATATGCTGTAACTTCCCCTTCATCTTTAAACCCACTCTCTCTTTTCTTACATAAAAAAAGAAAGCAAAGGACCTGCTTTCTTCTTCCTTTTTCTATACTTGAAATGTTTATACCCGAGCTGTTCTCGTTATCTCCATATCAATTCCATATGTAAACTGTAATTCTTTACAAACATCTTTAATCAAAATAGCTACATTATACTTTTCATTAAATTCTAAAACAATGCTTTCTACTTCTTCATATGTATACTTATATTCGCCAGTGATTACACTTTTTAAATCAAAGCATTCATTAACACAAAGCTGGACGAGTAATTGATCATACTTCTCCATTACATCTTCTTTTTTCCAAAGTAACTCCTTTACATATAACCGATCAAATTTCACACTTTCTCGATTACATTCCGTTAAAATCCGGGTCATCTCATTTAATTCTCGATATAATTCGGAAATATTTCTGCTTAAACTAAGCAGCTTATCTACGCCGTTTTCATATAGCATTTTCATTCCACCCCCGCATTTTCTTTTTCTTATTATAGCAAGAAAATTCTAAAAATAGTTTCTTTCTTCTGAAATATTAGGAAACTTATTTCAATTGCTTTACAATGAAACTAGTGAATGAGAAAGGAGAAAGAGAATTGGAGAAAAAATTATATTACAACGATGCTTATCAGCAAACCTTTACAACTAAAGTTATAAAACAAGAGCATGATACAGAAGGAAACTTATATGTTGTTTTAAATGAAACTGCATTTTATCCAACAGGCGGCGGACAACCACACGACACTGGAACTTTAAATGGTATTCAGGTAAGTAACGTTGAAGAAGTAAATGGAGAAATTCGTCATTTCATAATAGAACAATTACATACAGAAGAAGTAGAGGGTAAAATAGATTGGGAGCGCCGTTTTGATCATATGCAGCAACATACAGCTCAGCACATTTTATCTGCTGCTTTTTGGGACCATTTTGACATACCAACAATTGGGTTCCATCTCGGAAAAGAAACGGTAACAATTGATTTAGAAACGGCAAACCTGCCTACAGAAACGATTGAGAAGGCCGCACAAATTGCTAATCAAATTGTTTTTGAAAACCACCCTATTCGTATTGAATGGATGAACTTAGAAGAGGCCAAAGCATTACCCCTTCGCAAAGAACCAACTATGACAGAAAATATACGGGTTGTTATCATCGAAAACTATGACTACAACGGTTGTGGTGGAACGCATCCAAAACATACTGGTGAAGTAGGTCCTATTCAAGTACTAGGATGGGAGCGCAATAAAGGTGGTATACGCTTAACATTTATCGCTGGTTGGCGCACACTTAAACTAATGGGACAACAGCAACAAATTATGAAAGATGTTTCTAAACAATTAAACAGTAGCGAAACTGATATTCCAGCAAAAGTAGCACAGATTCTTACTTCTCAAAAAGAAAACGAAAAAGCAGTACAAGCAATGAATGAAAAATTATTATTTGCAGAAGCGAATGAATTATTGCAACAGCCAGAAGAAATACACGCTGGAACACTTATTTCTAAAGTATTTATAAATCGTTCCATGCAAGAAATCGCAAAACTTTCTGCTATTATTACAGAACAACAAGAGCATGCAATTACGTATTTCGTCATTGAAAATGATGACAAACTACAATGTATTCTTGCTTGTGGTAAAGCAGTGACACTCGATATGAATGCTCTTTTAAAAGATGCCCTTCCTACAATTGAAGGAAAAGGTGGCGGAAATAAAAAGAGTGCTCGCGGCGGTGGGAAAGCGATTATGAGTGGAGATGAGTTTTTAAGTCAGCTTGTTTCTTCTTTACAGTCGGCTGTGTAGATTATTTTATGAGGAAGATGTCATCTAGTGAAGCTTTTTGACTAGGTGGCACCTCTTTTTGTTTTACTAGCAATACCTTTTCGTCTTCAATTAAAATTCCAGTAACCCGAACTTACATTACATTCGTCATAATCTCTCCCCTTTTTCTATTAAATTTACAAATAAATCCTTCCATAAAAAGAACGTACGTTTTATAATTAAAGAAAATTATGGAAGAAAGAAGTTGTTATATGCATGCGCCCACCTTTAACAAAAACTATATCTCTTGAAGATTTCCAAAACTATTATTGGTTAAAAACAGAACTGCAAACATTTTGTCGTGAGCATGATTTACCAGCTAGTGGCTCTAAGATCGAAATAAGCGGGCGTATCTCACATTATTTAACTACGGGTAAAGTATTAAAAAACCGTTCTCATCAAAAAGTGAGTAAAACTTCCCTCTCTTATAAAGATCTTTCTCTTCAAACAATTATTACTGAAAATCACCGCTGTAGTGAAGATGTGCGTGCTTTTTTCAAAGAAAAAATTGGAGCAAACTTCCGCTTTACAGTAGCCCTTCAAAAGTTTTTTAAAGAGAATATCGGAAAAACATATGAAGACGCGATAACGTTTTGGCATGAAGAAAACAAACGTAAAAAAGACCCCACATATAAAACAACTATCGGTACACAATTTGAATATAATCGTTTTACTCGCGACTTTTTCGAAGATCCAAATAATAAAGGAAAATCAAAAAGTGATGCTATCGCTGCTTGGAACGAAATAAAAGCAAAGCCTGGTAGCAATGTTTATGTTCCTCAAAAAGTAGAAAACTAGTAGCACTACTATCAAGACCTAAATCTAAAAAACTTTAAAAGATAATTAAATATTGAATAAGAATTAGTTGTTATTCAAGTATGTAATCACCGATATTAAGCATTTATCTCTTATTTTGAATTTACATTTGCATAAATAGGCAATTGAGAAATAGATCTCAATTGCCTATTCAATTATTTAACTATCTCTTTTTCTTTCGGGAATAAAACTAGACAGGAAAATGGCAACAATTAATGCCAGACTGAAGTTTTCAGTAGTATCAACCTCTAAACCATTTTTCCATTGATATATAAAGGATATCAATAATAAAAGTATAGCAATTCCACCCGTATATCTTACTACTTTTCGCTTAGTTCCCGCTTCGTTTCTTTTCATATGTATCCCTCTTTCTTATTTATTAAGTAAAGTATGCTGCATTGTATCTTCAGTGCCATCAATTTTTTTGTTCATCTCATTTGAATTTGCTTAAATACTGTCTTTTTCATCCATTGTAAGACGTTTAAAGACATCATTATTTTCTTGAAATTAAATGACAACTTAATTTGTTCTTCTAACTCTCCATGTATATGCAATTTCTTTTGTAAGCCTAACATGCATTCTGTAGTTTGCTTCTTTTAATCTTTGGTACATAAATCCTTTTGAATGCTGGATACTTTCGTTTCGGTTTATCATATATCCGATAGCTAATGGCCCTTTTGGTTCACCTATTCCCGCCTTCAAGTCTTGAATATTTATATCTTTTAAACGAACAAAATAATCATTATCAAAATCAATTGAATAAGCACCTCCTTGCTGTTTGAATTTCTGTACTTAAAATATACATGTTCATTTTTGTTAATAACAATTAGTAAAATTCCATTAAAATTTTAGCGAATTATCAATTGTTTTAAACTTGATATTTTACTTATTTTGAAATATAGGAAAGTTTTACTCCCCTAACTAGATATTTGACGAAAGTAATGTACTTGAATGGAAGCGTTATAAACATAGTAGTTTTACTGGCGTTAATTTCCTATTAGATCAATACATAAGAAAGCCCACTTAAGCATAGCTTAAGTGGGGAGTTGACTGGATATTTTCAAGTACTTTGCTGACATTTTATAAGCACGATTATCATAAAAATAGTTTCCTAGTTCAGTAGCGAGTTCACGAACTAAAGGGTATTGCTTTTTTTCTAGGCCCATTTCAATAGCCTTTTGCATATTTTTCTCATATCCATGATTATCGCCCCTTAATTTGGATATTTTCCCCTTCAGTCCATATATTTCAACATATGCGTGTGGCATATCAGAAATTGATAACATTTCTAATGCATCATCCATCAGTTTATTAACAATTTTCCAGTCTTTAGATTCTATATAAATTTCTATTAAGTTTCTTACTGCGTATATTTTTTGAGCTTGATCTGGATAGAGATTGCTAGTCTGTAAACTTTTTTCATAGTATTTAATAGAATTGGTGTAATCTTTTAATCCTTGATATATTTTCCCATAATTATATGCAATCAAAGGTAAATACATGGGATTAGCGCTAACCTCTGCTTTAATTTCTGCTTGTTTTAAAGATTCAAGAGCTTTCTCGGGTAGATTATCTTTTTGATATTGTAGTGCAATGATTATAAGAATGTTTATTACTTGATTTTCTACATTCAATTTTTCATACAATCTGTAGGCTTTTTTAGCATACAAACGACTAATCGTTTGATCTTTATAAAGACTTTGATTTGTTAGACTTAGATTATAATATATATCAGCGTGTAGCCTAGTTTCATCTAGACCAAGTAAACTCTCTGTCTGCATATAAATTTCATTTGCAGTCATATAGTCTTGTTTATTAGAAAAATAATAACCTCGAGCCATTAAATAATATATAAAGTCTTGAGTATATAGGGAGGCTACTTGATTTGGAATTACTTGCGAAGCCTCATTTACAATCGTTGCTACATGTAATAAGTTATTATTTCGAGAATGGTAGTATATTAAAACACCATAGGCCTTTAATAATAAGAGAATAGAGTCTGTATCGCGAACATACAACTCTAAAGATGATAAGTCTTTAGAGCTTATAATATTATCATTTTTATACCTATTACATATTTCAAGAATCTTAGCTTCAATATCCTCATAATCTACACCTACAAGAAAGTTGTAATCAATATCTAGATTTTTAGCGATTTTTTTTAAAACAGAATTTGAAGGTTTAATTTGTCCATTTTCAATTCTACTTAAATAAGTTATAGAACATACCCCTGATACGACTTCCCCTTGCGTGAATTCTTTATGTATACGTATTTGTCGAATCCGTTCACCAATGTTCATATTCTCATTCCTTTCTTCAAATAAACTGGTTTGATTATTTTAGAGCAATATAATAAGAATAACGCCTATATTACCTATCATAATATGTGTATAGTTTTATGTTCAGAGAGAGAAATGTTATTAATACTTATCTGGATGCATATGAAATTTGTATGCTCAATTTACTAATATCAGCTTTTCCACCTTCCATCCATATTACTACATTATACCAATTATCTGAGGCTCAAGCTTACAGATTTAACCTCAGGCAACTCAAAAATATAGAATAATGGTTGTTTGTTTTTTGGTTACTAAGAGAGGATATTAACTCATATATTGAACTAATTATCCCCTATTAATCATAGTACAGTTAATACCTCGCTAGTCTTCTACTTTCTCAAATAATAGCGCAAGCCCTATTCCGCCCCCAATTCCTAACGTCGCAATTCCGTATTTCATATGCTCCCTTTGTGCCTGATAAAACAAACGTGTTACAAGCATAGATCCAGACGCACCGTACGGATGACCTAGTGTTATTGCACCACCATTTACATTTAACTTTTCATACGGAATTTGTAACTCCTTTGCACAAGCCACAATTTTTGAAGCAAATGCTTCATTTATTTCAAAACAATCAATGTCCTCTACTTTTAAATTCATTTCACTTAATAATTTATTCACTGCAAATATCGGACCAGTCCCTGGAAGATTCGGATCCACTCCAACTACAGCACTACGAACGAAACGAAGAACAGGCTTATATCCTAATTCCCGAGCTTGTTGTTCTTCCATTATAAGAACAGCACATGCCCCGTCATTTACACCACACGAATTCCCTGCTGTTACCGTTCCATTTTGTAAAAATACAGGTTTCGTTCTCTTAATCATTCTTTCATAATTCATTTTTTGCTTTACTGCTTCATCTAATAATCCATTAAAATAATGAGGTAATATCTCTTCTTGTATATATCCTTTTTCTAATGCTTGCAGCGTTCTTTTATAGCTAAGACAAGCATATTCATCTTGCATCTCTTTTGTTATGTTATACTGCTCTGCAACATACTCAGCGGCTAATCCCATATCTGGATCCCCAATTGTTTCAGGCGAAAACCGCGCTCTATTTTGAAAAGGTGACGTACTTGTACTCTCTACTCCCCCAGCGATATAGCAATTACCTGCCCCGCCCCCGATAAAATGACACGCAGTACGAATTGCTTCTAAGCCAGCGCCGCATTGCCGATCAATCGTTACACCAGGAATATGATAACCGAGCCCTGCTTCTAAAGCAGATAATCTTGCAACGTTACCTCCTGGTCCAACGACATTTCCTAATATGACATCATCTATTTCTCTCTCAATTCCTTTACTTAGAAACGTAAGAAGCGGCGCTACTAATTGCTGAACTTCATAATCTTTTAACATCCCATTCTTCTTACCGATGGGTGTTCTTTTCGCCTCCACAATAACCGCTCTATTCATATATCTTCTCCTGGTTTTCAATCATATCTTTTGCTGCAACACGAGCAATCTTCCCACTATTTGTATAAGGTATTTCATCAACAAAATGCCATTTTTTCGGTATTTTAAAAGAGGATAATCGTTGTAAGCAAAAACTCTTTAATTGTTGCTTCGTAGCACTTCCTTTTACGATAGCGACAGGCTTTTCACCCCAATAATTATCTTTCACACCAACTACAACAATTTCTTCAACAGCTGGATGCGTATATAACAAACTTTCTATCTCTTCTGGGTAAATATTGATTCCTCCAAATAAAATCATGTTCTTCTCTCTACCAACAATATATATAAAGCCTTCTTCATCTTGGTAACCCACATCCTGCACTGTCATCCAACCATCCTTGGACAATTGCGGGATTATAGCTCCATCCGATACATAGCCCATAAAAAACTGATCACTTTTTACATAAACAGTTCCTACCTCGCCTACCTGTACTTCTTCTCCTACTTCATTACATACTCGAACTTGTACATTATGACAGGGTTTCCCTACTGAATTCGGCTTTCTTTCACTCTCTTTATCGACCAATGCCGTTACAAAGCTTAGCTCCGATGCACCATAAAATTCATATCTTTTTGCATAAGGAAACATATTCTTCATCTTTTCTTTCGCTTCAGCTTCCCATTTCGCTCCTGACGAAATAATTTTCATTTCACTTTCAATTACTTTATTTTCTTTATACAAAGACTCAAGCATTGTAGGAACTGTATACATTACAGAAATATTCTCTATCTTTATACCAGATAGTACTTGAACTGGTACAAACTTTCTCATTATGTGTACCGTTTGCCCTAAAAATAATGCACTTATTGCTCCATATAAGAATAAAGAATGAACAAGCGTCCCAGCTATTAAAATAGAATCTGTATTTTTCATATGAAAATCATATACATTACAATCAAAACTATGTACCCATGACTGTTGGGCACGTAAAAACGCTTTTGCTTTTCCAGTCGATCCTGATGTAAATCCCATATAAAAAGGAACGTTTTGTACATTTTCTACAGGATGATATGTAGGAAGATAGTTCTCAATCATTTCTTTCCATTCTGCAATCTCAATAATCCTTCCTTCTTCGCAGGATATATCACTAAGCCTATACTGCTCCGCCACAATAATCTCCGGTTTACTAATCGCTAGTCTGTCTTTAAGTTCATCTCGTTTCCATTTTATATCTAGCGGCACACAAACCCATCCAGCCATTGCAGCACCAGCAAATAGTTGTAAAAACTCCATGCGATTTTCTAATACAATTGCTACTGTTTTATTCTTCGATTCTTTTTCATTCAACCAGTTTGCTACTTTACAAACTGACTCGAACCAATCTTTATATGTTAACACTCTATCATTTTCTTTAAGCGCTATTTTATTCGGTTGTAAAGAGGCATACTTTTTGTATTCTTTTGTAATCCCCATATGTGACGTCCTTTCTTTACAAAATAATAAAAAGAAACACGCACGTAACGTGTTTCTCCTTTTTCTTACCCTGCATTTGTAATTTTTTTATTCTTCAAAGCAGGCGTAATAATATGTTTCAATGAGCGATGTAATCTTGTCACAAGAATCGCTGCTATAGTCGCTTTTATGCAATCACCTGGTAAAAATACGACACTTACTTTCATCGTTTCCCATACGGAAATATCCATTACGAAAGCTTGGACAATGATACCAAATACATAAACTACGAAAATACCACCAATTATATTAATGCATAATACTTTTATAATAGAAACTTCACGTAAACGCTCAATTAAATAACCAATTACAAATGCTCCTGCAATATAACCAAGTAAATACCCTGCACTTGGCCCAACAAATACGCCAGGCCCCCCGCGTCCACCTGCAAGTAGTGGTGCTCCAACTCCTACAATAAGTAAGAAAATAAGCTGACTTAGTGCACCTAGACGTGATCCTAGCAATCCACCAGCAAGCATGACTCCAAGCGATTGCAATGTAATAGGAACAGGTGTAATAGAAAGAGCAATCGGAGGAATTAACCCTAACACTCCCATAATCGAACTAAATAAAGCGACGAAAACTAAGTTTTTTGTATTCATGTTTGCTTCTCCTATTTGTAAACTTAAATTAGATTTCAGATAACATATTATAGGAATTATATTATCTTTCTATCCACCCTTTGTCAACCTTATTTCTACATAAGTTTACAAATATAAATTCAATCACTTTTCTTTATGCAAATGCTCAAGTTCTTTCCTAAGCGCCTGTTTTAAAAACTTCCCAACAGATGTTTTCGGAATTTCCTCCATAAATACAATATCGTCTGGTAACCACCACTTCGCAAACTGTGGTTTTAAAAATTCATATAGTTCCTCTTTTGTAACAGTGCTATTTTTCTTTTGTACAACGCAGGCAACTGGACGCTCTTGCCACTGCGGGTGTGGAATTGCAACGACAGCCGCTTCAAATATAGCGTCATGTGCCATTAGAGCATTTTCAAGGTCAACTGAGGAAATCCATTCTCCACCGCTTTTAATAACATCCTTCGTACGATCAACAATTTTGACGCAACCTTCCTCATCGACTGTAACGACATCGCCAGTATATAACCATCCATCACGGAACCCTTCCACCGTACGCTCATCGTTATAATAGCTTGCAGCGATCCAAGGTGCTCGTAAACATAGTTCTCCCATCTCCGTACCATCCCACTTCACTTCACCATTTGTACCGACTACTTTCATCTCTACACCAGGGACAAGATATCCTTGCTTCGATCTTATCTCAAGTTGTTCTTCATACGCCAAATCTGTTTCATAGCTTTTTAGACGTGCAAGCGTTACGAGTGGACTCGTTTCAGTCATGCCATATGCATGTACGAAAGGAACATTATATTTTTGCTCAAACGCTTTAATAACGCTTTTCGGTGCAGCTGCGCCTCCGCATAGTAATCTCGTTATACTAGATAAATCATAACTATTATTTTCTAACTCTTGTAAAACACCGAGCCAAATTGTCGGCACACCCGCAGCTATCGTTACTTTTTCAGTTTGAATCATTTCTAATAAAATTTTCGGAGTAAACATCGGTCCCGGAAGAACTTGTTTTGACCCAAACCAAGTAGCTGCAAAAGGAAGTCCCCAAGCGTTCACATGAAACATTGGCACAATAGCCATTGCTGCATCACTTTCCGATAAAGCTGTCGTATCCGCTAACCCGAGTGCCATACAGTGCAACACTGTACTACGATGTGTATAAACAACACCTTTTGGATTCCCTGTAGTCGCTGACGTATAACACATACCAGCAGGTGTATTTTCATCAATATCTTTAACAAATTGGAAATTTGGGTCGCCTTCTTCTAAAAGTTTCTCATAATGATATACAGGCTGAAGTGTAGTTTTTGGGAGCTCCTCTTTATCAGTCATAATAATATATGCTTGTACAGTCGATAATTCAGACTGGATATTCTCAATGAGTGGTACAAGATCTTCATCAATAAGTAAAATACGATCTTCTGCATGTTGAATAATGTATGAAATATGTTGAGGAGATAAACGAATATTAATTGTGTGTAATACGGAAGCAATACCTGGAATAGCAAAATATGCTTCTACATGTCGATGATGATTCCACGCTAACGTTCCTATGCGCTCGCCTTCTTTAATTCCAAGCTTTTTTAACGCACTGGAAAGTCTTCTTGTCCTTTCCCCTAGCTGCTTATACGTTAATGTCGTAACTGTATCATGTGTCCGTGAAATGATTTCTTTCTTTGGGAATAGTTTTTCTGCCCTTTCCATCATAGAACTAATTGTTAGAGGTACATTCATCATCATATTGTTTACATCCTCCCTTTAAAGCGTTTTCATTTCGTTCATTATAACAGACTTCTACAAATAATTACGACATTTTTCTGTATTTTCTGAATTATTTCTTTGGAAATAATTCTAATAAATAAAAACCATGTTTTGAATACATACGATACAAAACATGGTTCTCTCCTATTTAAAAACTATCTACCTTTTTTCTTACTTTCTTTTTTAATTTAAAAATGAAACGATTGCTATATTCTTTATTTTCCACTAAAATTCTGTACGTTTCTAGCACTCCTAAAACACTAACAAAAAGATAGAAACCGATCGCAATAAGTACTACACAGTAAGGATAGTACTGCACTAATTCTCCTGAAGTGATATGCTTTTTCTCAAATAAAAAAGGTATCGCTCCTGCTGCTATGAAACAAAGTCCAACAATTACTACTGCAGCATACTTCTTTTTAATAGTCGCATATCTTTTTGTCAATTCTTTTAAAAAGTTTGGATCAAATAGTAATTCTTCTTTTTTTAATACATTGTATCGACTCTCTTCTATAGTTACAGGTACCATCATTGCTCCAATTCCAAGGACAGCAATGATAATGACAAGGAATGTAGACATTGTTGCATTTTCTTTAAATAATAAATACGGTATTGTAGATAAAATAAGCAAGCTAAACCCTAATGCGATATATTTAGAAATTTTTTGCCCATACACTATATACCCTTCCGCCATTTCCTTACTTACATAATAACCATTTTCCTTTTCATTACTTTGCTCAGCAGTTTCTTTTAATAAGTAATCAAGAGATACTTCAAATACATTTCCAATCATTATTAGTTTTTCGGTTTCAGGAAAACCTTGACCATTTTCCCATTTACTAACCGCTTGTCTTGTTGTGTTTAATTTCTCAGCTAACGCTTCTTGAGAAAGGCCTTTTTCCTTTCTTAATTTAAAAAGCTTCTCACCAAATTCCATATGTGTGTCCCCCTTTGTTTTCTTAACTAAATTGTAGGTAAACATTGCTCTCATCTCTATCTTCCTGCGGTTGCACTTTGTCAACTTACGGTTGCGATTATGTTATATAGCGGTTTTGTATACGATTTAGCTGTTTTTTCTATGATTATTACGTTAATAAAATAACACCTCTCAATAACCAATTATAACAATTAAAGGTGATTATTGTTAAAAAAAACAAAAAACTCCTTTATTCATTTAAAGGAGTTTTCGTTATGAACCATTCTAAGATGACTACTTTTTCTTCTATATATTTTTCCGTTTATGTAATGAATGATGAGCATCTCATACAGTATATGTTTTTATCTCTTTTTTTAAGGCGTACTCATATATATGTAAAATGTCACTTGTATTAACTTAATGTAAGATGTTTCCTATACGACGTTTTATATTACCACTTCTCAATAATCATAACGGCTTCTGCTTAAACTTTTCATAATTCCGTACCTTTAATAAAAGGATATTCCCGCAATCCGTACAAACATAAGCATCTACTGGAGATGATGTAAACATCGTTTCCTTTTTCCGTATTTGTGCATATCCGACAAACTCACCTTCTCCTATGTTTTGAGAACCACAATTAGAGCATGTCTGCACGTCTTTCTGTTTCATGAGAGCACCACCTTTAATCTGTTTTCACTCCCTTCGACAGTTCACTTCCATTTCCCTTCCAAAAAACTTCTTATTCTCTTACATTTCAACAGGAATCTCAGAACAAAAATCGTATATGTACTAGGAACTATATTAATTGATGGAGGAATCTTATGAGTACGATTATGACATACAATGCAGCGCAAGAAATTGAAAACGCAGAAATATATATGCTTTCTTCTAGATTAGAGGCACTACAAGCAATAAGCGGAAATCCAATGCAAGTACAAATGAAAAAGTTCGGGAGTGCCACTGCCTTTTCATCAAAAATAATTGCTGGTCCTGCTTTTAATACGGTAAAAGGCATTACATATACAAATACAGATGCGATAGATGAAATCATCTCTTATTATGAATCGCTACAAATCCCTTGTCGTTTTGAAATTACACCAGCGCAAGGTACAGATGAACTATTTCAATACTTATCTAAAAAAGGTTTTTATCAATCTAGCTTCCATACCGCTTTATATAGTATACCGAGAGAAGATCCATCCCTTATTCCTTCTAACATTTCAGTACGCCAACTAAAAGAAAATGAATTTGATATTTTTGCAGACATATATGTACGCGGATTTAATATGCCCTCCTTTACAAAGGATGGTGTACGTCAAAATAACGAAATTCTTTACAATAAACCAGGATGGCATTTTTTCATAGCCGAAGTTCAAAACACTCCTGCTAGTATAGGGGTACTTTATATAAATAAAGGTGTTGCTTCATTAGCTGCTTCTGCTACTTTGCCAGAATTTCAACGTAAAGGTTGTCATACCGTATTAATTCAAAAACGAATTGCGACCGCTGTTGCATCCAATTGCAATTTAATAGTTGGACAAGCAAGATTCGGTAGCGGCAGTCAAAATAATATGGAACGTGCCCATATGAAAATTGCTTATACAAAATCAATATGGACTGCGAAAGACATATAATTAACTTTCTTTTTCTTTCCATTACGAATGTATACATTTTATGACAATTACCTTTCTATCCTGTTACTCATTTGAATATTCAAACTAAATTTGTTACGCTATTACTATATACATCATTCAACTTGCAATATGAAAAGAGAATTCTACTCAAACTACAAGGAGGAGAAATGTATGACTAAACATGATCATGGTTTAAAAGAAAAAGTAGAAGGTGCTATTGATAAGGTAAAGGGTGAAGTAAAGGAAGTTGTCGGGAAAGTAACTGACAATAAAAAATTACAAGCCGAGGGAAAATGGGATAAGGTGAAAGGCACTGCTAAAGATACTGTCGGTAATATAAAAGAAAAAGTACATGAATATAAAGAACATAAAGAAAACAAATAAAAAAAGAGCCATCTGGCTCTTTTTATTTACCCTCATTCTTCTCTAACACATACAAATCTTCTTCAATATTCGTTAATTTCTCACTTACAAGTTTTCTTGCATCTCCAATTGCTTGATTGTATGCAAATGGTCCTACTAATTTAATCATTTCCTCTATTAAACGTTCTGCTTGGAAACGTCCAATCTCATCTAAATCTTCTTCAACGAAAAACTGCTGAATTTGTGCTACAAGCTCTTCTTTTTTATCAGTCGGTATTTTTATGTTCATCATCATTAGTTACCCCTCTATATTTAAGATAATACTTTTCTTAACTCTACCATAGAAAAGCGATTTCCTGGACAAGTTTTTGTAACCCCTTCTAACTCCCTATGGCCGAGTATATTTCCTTTCTCTATGGCAAACTGCTTCATAAACATTTTACATAAAGAATATAATGAATTCATTTGCGGGGTAGTTGGATCATATTTATCAAAATTTCCCGTCATACATATTCCAATTGTATCACTATTATTATCTTTCGCATGTGCTCCAATATGTAAACCTCTCCCTTCGACTACAGTTCCATCTTCTTCAATAAAATAATTGTAACCAATCCCGCTCCATCCTCTTACCTTTTGATGAAATTCGTGAGTTTTATACACATCCCATCCATCTTCTGACGTATGGTGGATGATCAGTTTATTTACTTTTTCTAAAGGAACTAACTCATTTTGAAATGTTAAATTTACACATTTAATTTCCATATGAACATCCTCCTCTTACAAATCGATCATAATAACTGTTTTATCATCTGGTCTTATTCTATTTTCTCCTTCTAACCTTTCAATGATTGCTACATATTCTTTTATACTATTCTTTCTTATATATATCACAATTTGTTCTAACGACCACTCTGGATGGAACAATCCGTCCGAACAAATAAAGATTCCACTTACTTCAGCTACATGTAATTCACCATATTGTAAATAATCCATAGCTTCTTTCATCCCATTTGCAACTGAGTAGCCATTTGGCATATTTGCAAGATATCGATTGTATTTTAACTGCTCCCGAACATCTTGAAAAACGTGTTCTTCAGGTACAGGTAATCCCTTTTCTCTATCTTCCTCTCTCTTCTTTTTTGCACGTTTACTAATTCCTTGAACCGTATCTTTCGTTAATACTCTCATCGCTCCATTTTGAAGTATTGCAACGACCATACAATCACCTAACTGTGCATATTCAAGTTTTTCGCCTTCTATTTGAACTGCTGCAATACATGTACACCACAGATGGTCTTTTTTTCTCGTATCAACCTTGTACTCTAGCATCTTGTTTTGCAATAATTCATTCGCCTTTGCAACTTCACCTTGTAAACTATTAATCTCCCGTAACGAAGTAAAATGACTTGCAAATAAATGCGAAGCGATGTATGCTCCATTATGTCCTTCTTCATCACAAAACGGGACAAGTGGCGTTGCGCCATCACATACACCGTACATCATGTTATGTTCATTACAAAAAAATGAATCCTCACATTCTTGTTTTAAAGGACTTTTCTGTTGATACGTCGTTATCTTCATATCTGTATCCCCTTTCAAATCATCAAATACTCAAACTGTTTAGATTAATCTAATTTTCCAAAATAAACTGTTTTCACCTAAAACTTTCAATTTCATATATAATCTTGAAATAATATGATTATTTAGTGAAGGACGGGAAAAAGATGGTCAGATTTCTTGGTGTTATTTTTGGTTCTATTATTATTGCGATTGCCTTTAATCTTTTCCTTATCCCCCATAAAATTTTAAGTAGTGGAATTGGCGGAATTGCTATTATTTTAGGGATTGCAACCCCTGTAAACACAGGCATTATTAACTTTGTATTGAACTTACCTATCCTTATTTTAGGATACATAGGTCTTGGAAAAAAAGTAATTTTTAACACAGTTGTCTCTGTAATTGTATTATCTGTTGCACTATACTATGTTCCTGTAAAAGTCGTAGCAACAGACCCACTTTTATCTTCTGTATTTGGCGGTGTCATCGCCGGCGCTGGTATTGGCCTTGTCTTTAACTGCCATGGTTCAACTGGTGGATTTGATATTATCGGTATGTTGTTATCTCGTAAACGAGATATTAAACTTGGTGGATTCCTTATTGGATTAAATACAGTTGTTGTTGTCATTGCAGGATTTTTCTTCACTTGGGATGTTGCCCTTACAAGCTTACTTTCAATTTATGTAACTGGTAAAGTAATTGATGCCGTTCATACAAAACATCGTAAAGTTACACTTATGATTGTAACAAATCAAGCGGAAGAAATGAAAAAAAAGCTTCTTTCAACTGTAGTACGCGGAATTACGTTACTTGATGGTGAAGGTGCTTATTCAAACGAGAAAAAACGTGTACTTATGACAGTCGTTTCTCGTGAAGAATTAGCAAGTATGAAACTAACGATTTCCGAAATTGATCCTCATGCATTCGTTAATATTACAGAAACTGTTGAAGTGTTAGGATTGTTTAGAAAAGCATAAAAAACTAGGTGGACCTTCACCTAGTTTTTATTTTGCATAAATTCAATTCGATTTCCAAACGGATCTGATACGTAAAATCTAATCACGTCTGGTCGTGCATTATCATCTATTACTTCAACACCTTGCTTTATTAACTCTTGTTTAAATTCATCAATTTTCAAAACATAAAAAGCTGGATGCGCTTTTTTAGCTGGATTAAAGTTTTGCTCGACTCCAATATGAATCTCTTGATTTCCACACTTAAACCAACATCCGCCACGCTTCTTTAATTCCTCCGGCTTTGGAATTTCCTCCATTCCAATTTTATTACCATAAAATTCTCGCGCTTCTTCTTCACATCCTACGGGCGCAGCTACTTGTACATGATCAATTCCTTGAATATAATTTTTCATATTACTTCCCCCTCTTCTATTCTAATCGTATAACGAAAATACATTCATGTAACTTACAAAAAATTAATAAAACAATATAAGATTCTCTTATTACTACCTTTTATACCTTCCACTAAAAATAAAAAAGAAAATTCACTATGTAATTTCCATTTTTTATAGAAATACACATCACACCTATATTATAGTTATTAATAGATCCATCTTTTTTAGATGCCAGTTGTACGGAGGAAATATTATGAGTCGTAAAAAATATTCATCTACTCAAAAAAAGCGTCAACCAAACGTATCTGGACGCCTGCGAAACCATATACAAAATCGTTCTTTAGCAGAAATGTATGCATCTCTTTTTGAACATAACCCTGATAGTATTATTTCATTGAATTTAGCAGGAGTTATTTTACATATTAACCCCTCTGCTGAAAGAATATTAGGTTATACTTCTAACGAATTGGAGCGAAAAACAATCACTTCTATTTTAGAAGCACATATTTCTGATCAAGTGCTACAATACATCAAAAATACTGCGGCTGATAATCAAAAAGAGTATATCGTCTCTATTTATCATAAAGACGGATATTTACTAGATGTCGTAACAAAATTAGTTCCTATTTTTGTTAAAAATCGTTTAACAGGTGTATACGCCATTATGAAACCCCTTGAAAAATCAGAAAGAATTGAGAAAGTATTACAAGAGAGTGAGAAACGATTACGCACATTAATGAATTCGATGCCTGCGTTTGTTATTTTTAAGGATCATGAAGGACGCTGGCTTGAGGCGAATGACTATGCGCTTTCTTGTTTCAATTTCCATAACGTACCTTATCATGGAAAAAGAGATAATGAACTCATTCAATATAACGAAGCGTACCGCGAATCTTTTTTGCATTGTGAAGAAGTCGATGAACTAACATGGCAAAAAGGACAAATTCTTCACGGAGAGGAATTTATTATACATAGAGATGATTTCGACCTAGTTTTAAGTATTTCAAAAGTCCCACTCTTCCACCCTGATGGCTCACGCAAAGGTCTTATAGTAATGGGAAGAGACGTTACCGAACTAAAAGAAACTGAAAAGTTATTACGAAAATCCGAAAAGCTTGCAGTAGTAGGACAACTGACAGCTGGAATTGCACATGAAATTAGAAACCCACTCACTTCATTAAAAGGATTTTTAACATTATTACATCCAGAAATAAATGAGGAAAATAAATGGTATGTGGACGTTATGCTGAGTGAGATTTCACAAATGGAATCTATAACAAGCCAATTTATGGCGATGTCTAAACCACAAGTGTTATCTATTCATACATGCAACGTACAAACATTAATTGAAGAAGTTGTAACTTTTATTTTACCAACAGCAATTATGCACAGCGTTCATATCATCATGGACCATTTCGATTATATTTCTGACATTCAATGTGACAGTAATCAATTAAAACAAGTTTTTATTAACATATTAAAAAATGCGATCGAGGCGATGCCTGATGGTGGTAACATATTCATTCAAACAACTTCGTTAGAAAATGATTTTGTTTCAATACGCATTATCGATGAAGGTTGTGGGATTCCTGAAGAGCGCATGGCTCGTCTTGGCGAACCTTTTTATAGCTTGAAAGAAAAAGGAACTGGCCTTGGCTTAATGATGTGCTATAAAATCATTCAAGAGCATCACGGGAAATTATTCATTTCAAGTGAATTAAACATAGGAACAACTGTCGATATCCAATTACCAGTTGCTACAGCTCAGCCTGTAACAAACTCTTAACTATGCTACATGAATATAGTAAAAGATATCTGTTATAAGTAGTTCAGTTATTGTGGAAAACATCTACACTAATACGCTAAAAAGCTCAAAGTCCCTATATGACTCTGAGCTTTTTAGCGTATAAAACGCATTTCATTACATCCATTCTCTTCCATGTTCACGAATAAATTTAATATCCTTTTCGTAATGTTCAAGGTGTCCTTCATCTATCATCTTTTGGAAGTTCATATCGCCTTCTTTTGCTTTTCTTTTCATGTATTTACATAATCCTTCTAATCGTAGAAGTACCATCTCCAAATAATCCTCGTCCATCCCCTCACCTTTATAGGACTCAAAAAACAATTTAATCCTTTGCTTTATACGTCCCGCATGCTGTAATGAATTATAATAAACTGCCTTACCTGTTTCCGTATAATAAACTCTACTTAATGGGACACAAGTGTAAAGAGTATAGGCTATGTCCCAAAGTCTTGGTCCAGGACCAGCAACATCAAAATCAATAATACCTACTGGTTTTTCGTTATTAAAAATAATGTTATATATTGCAAAATCATTGTGGCATACAACCTCTATTTTATTCGGAGTATTATCCATTAGTTTCCAATCATCTGATAAAGGAAAATCACTCACGGCATCATGATAAAGACGGAGCATCTTCGCTATTTCTTTTAAAACATCATTAGACCACATGTACTCTTTTAAAGGATAATTACCAGCTTTCCCTTCAATAAATGATAATATTTCTCTATCTTTATCATCAATACCTAAAAACTTTGGTGCATAACTAAAACCTTTATTTTCTAAATGATTTAATAGCTTATGAATTTTGGTACTGCCTTGCTTTAATTCTCGTCGAACTGTATCTTCTGAACGATATACGTTTGAGACATTGCCTCCCGTTAGCATTTCTTCATTTTCGTAGTTTGCCATCTAATAGTTTCCCCCATTATTAGAATAATCGACACTCCTGCTCATTAACAATACAGGAACCCCTTTACTTTTATTTTAACATAACTTTCCTATTCTCTTTTAACTCCTTAAATTGCAACAAAAAAATCGAGTATAAAATCTTTATGATTTTACACTCGATTTAGTCTACTATTTATGCATGTGAAAACATTTTTTCATACCATTCTGTTGCCTTCTCTACTTCATTCATCGTTAATTGATGTCCTCTATTTTCCCAATGCATTGTTACATTAGCATTTGCATTTTCTAATAGCATCTTCAATTCCTCTGACTCAGAAGGTGAACAAATTGGATCATTTGTTCCAGCAGCAATAAACACTGCTTTCTCTACTAAATTAGGAAGTTCTATCCCTCTTCTTGGGACCATTGGATGATGAAGAATGGCACCTTTTAATGCATTTTCATAATGGAATAATAAACTCGCTGCAATATTTGCTCCATTTGAATACCCAACAACTACGATATTATCTCTATCAAATTCATATGTTTTTGCTGCTTCATTTAAAAATTCATTTAATTCCTTCGTACGGAAAACAAGATCCTCTTCATCAAAAATACCTTCTGCTAATCGGCGGAAGAAACGGGGCATCCCATTTTCTAATACATTTCCACGAACACTTAAGACAGAAGCTTCCCGATCAATTCTTTCTGCAAGCGGTAATAAATCTAATTCATTTCCTCCCGTACCATGAAGCAATAATAGTGTTGGTTTTGACTCATCTTTTCCTTTTTGAAAAACATGTTTCATCATTTTTCTCCCCTTTCAATTCCTTATATAATTAGTATAATTCTCTTACTTAAATTGGTAATAACCCTTGTTCAATCTGTTTTCTATGCTGATTATATCGCTCTGGTAATTTTAATTCCTCACCCATCGTCTTCTCCACGCCCTTTTTTATTTCATTACAAAAAACGTTTATTTGCTAAAATTCATTATTCATTTTGTCCATATGATAAAGTTCAATCCGCAATGCTATTTTATCTCAATTTTGAGATGCCTTTCAAAAAAACTAACACATTTCATCTCGCTCAGAAATTATCTCGAATTCGAGATAATTCACAAAAAAACTACAGTTCTTATGATTATATTTAAAATATTGATTTTATGTTTTTGACTATCCTTCAAAAATACCTTGAATTCGAGATTTATTATAGTCTAATTAGTTTTTATTGTCAATGCGTATATCGTTTCATTTTTTCATCAAAAACAATATTCTGACAACTCATCTCCATCAAATAATTTGTTTGAAAAAGAGCAACAGACAAGCGGGAACATTCATGTAATAAACTTCTACTTTTCCCATAACCAAAAAAGCCATACAAATGTATGACTTTGTACTCATATTTTTTGTTCAGCTACATATTTACTTCCCAATTACGGAAGGAAACAATTCCGAAAGTGGAACTACTCTCCCCATCTCATCTTTAAACACAATATGCTCTCTCGTTAAATGGCGCGGGCTCTTTACCCCCGCCGCTGCCGCTAATGAAAACAAACTATATCTCATGCTAATAATGTAGTTCATTACTCGCCATTTCTTCTCATATGGATCTAACGCTTTTTGGTAGTGTGGATTCGTAGTTGCAACACCCGATGGACATTGCCCTGAATTACATTGAAGCGCCATAATACAGCCACTTGCCATCATGAAGCCGCGTGCTGAATTTACGGCATCTGCACCGATAGCTAAAGCAATCGCTACTTTATCTGGTGTGATTAATTTCCCTGAGGCAAACACCTTTAATTTATCCCGAACACCGTAATGATTCGCCGTATCAATAAATGTAAGTAATGCCGGTATAAGCGGCAGCCCCATACTATCTGCCATCGATTTATATGTTGCACCTGATCCACCTTCTGAACCGTCGATTGTAATAAAATCTGGATAGATGTTTAATTCTTTCATTGCTTTTAATAAATCTTCCAAAGGCTTCTGTTGACCAATTACAATTTTCATGCCCACTGGTTTACCACCGTTTTCTTGCAAATCTTGAATAAAATATAAAGCCTCTGCCGCACTATTAATAAATGAAAATCGATTTGGCGAATTAATCGTTTCACCTTCTCGTACTTTCCGAACGGAAGCGATTTTCTCATTTACCTTCTGCCCTTCTAAATGACCACCACGTATTTTTGCTCCTTGCCCAAATTTCAATTCAAACGCTTTAATATTACTTTCTTTCGCCTTCTCCAAAAATTCCTTCATCGAAAAATTCCCGTCCTCGTCACGGTATCCGAATAATCCAGGACCAATTTGCGCAACGATATTCGCACCCGTATGTAAATGTTCTGGAATTACGCCCCCTTCCCCAGTATTAATCCACGAACCACCTGCCATTTTTGCACCAAACCCAGCTGATAAAATATAATTTTCTCCAATCGCACCGTAAGATGTAGCTGACGCTCCAAACATCCCATACAGTTTCCATGGATATTTACGATTTTCGCCGACTATAATTGCATCATCTTCTTCATACAACCAAAGGTTTGTTGTATCCGCTGTCAATTTTTCTCTTCTTGAAAATAACCCTTCTTTATGAATCATATACTTTTTCCCCTCACGTTCTTGCGTGAGATTCACACTTAATTCATCTGTTAATGTGGGGAATAATGTATTAGCAATATAATAGCCAGATTCCTCAAAATCCCGTTTTGATCCAAAACCAAGTATTTCAGAACGGTATTTTGCTAGAAACATAACACTTTGAAAATCATAGCGCGAAAAAGGCTTTCCGTCAGTATCATGATCAAACCAATATTGCCTAAATTCTGGACCTATTTTTTCGAGTAAATAGCGCATTCTACCTAAGTATGGATGCAGTTTTAATATAGAATGATGCGTCCGTTTTTTAATAAAAAATGTAATGATAAAAAAGACAATTAAAAGTAGCATCAAAAAGAGCAATATACTAATAATAACGAGTAGCGCTTCACTCATTCCGCTTCCCCCTATATATGAAATTCCATAATAAAAAGAGAACACTCGATGTGTTCTCTTTTTATCCTTATTCACACTAACGTAGCAAGATGCTCTTTCGCGTCATATTCAACTAAACTTTCAGCATTTTTAATTCGATGAACAAAATCTGGGTTAGCGATTAATGGTCTTCCGAACGCCGCTACATCAATTGTTCCTTCTTGCAATGCTTCTTCTGCCTCTTTCGGATTCAAATTACCCACCCCAACAATAGTACCATCCCAATATTTTCTTACTAATTGATGAAAATTCTTTCCGTCAGCAATAACTTGCGTATAATTCATCGTTGAAGGGTGAATCATCGCTAATCCAACTTCTTTAAACATATTTACAAACATTTCAATCGCAAGTTCTGGATTTTTCCACATATAAGCAGGATTATCACCTTTAAATGCAGAGAAGCGAAGAAGTGTTTTATTAGCTCCAACTGCCTCTATTACAGCCTCGGTTACTTCTTTCATAAATGTTAACCTTTGCTTTAAGTCCCCGCCATATTTATCTGTGCGCTTATTCGCAAACTCATAAGTAAATTGATCAATTAAATATCCGTGTGCACCGTGAATTTCTACTCCATCAAATCCAGCTTCGATTGCGTTCTTTGCAGCTTGTGCATATTGACCGATAACTTCTTTTATTTCTTCTATTGTCATTGCTTCTGGTGTATCAAACGGTTTACGAAAACGCGGAACATTACCCTCCGCAGCAATAGCAGACGGCGCTTGCGGCATTTGACCACCAATTATTTCGTGATGACTCATACGTCCAACATGCCATATTTGAGCAATAATCGTTCCGCCTTCTTTATGTACTGCCTCTGTAACAGGTTTCCAAGAATCAATTTGCGCTTGTGTATAAATACCTGGTACTCCCGGATTCCCTTTTGCTCTCGGGCTAATGACAATTCCTTCTGTAATAATTAATCCAATCCCATCCGCAGCACGTTTTTGGTAATACTCTACTACATCAGTACCAACTACCCCAGTCTCATTATTTGCAAAACATCTCGTCATCGGTGCCATCGCTATGCGATTACGAAGAGACCAAGATCCAATTTGAATCGGATCAAACACCTTTGTTGCATCAATGTTTTCAAAAGATCCCCAATTATTTATATTTGTTCCTGCATAAATATTTGCTGCTTTATTGTTTGAACTTGTCATTTTTCTTCCCCCTTATAAAAAATTACTATAATCGCATCATACTTACTTTTAAATAGTAACGTCAATTTATACGTCTTTAACATTAAAGATTCGAATATTAAACAAATAGAATAATAAAAACAAAAATTAAAGAGGTTTCCTAATTAGGAAACCTCTTTTAGTTGACCATATAAGGCTAACAATTCGTTTATCTCTTTTACATAAAGAAAATAAACAATTATTATCTCCTCACATATGAAAAATCCCGTAACAATAGAAATGAGAGTGGCTCAGTATTCTTCTAAAAATAAAAACTTATATACCTAAAACAATGAAAGCCCTACCTCTCTTTCATCCTTACGGCTCCTTGTCCGTGCCAGTGTGAATCAGGATTGCAAAAATCAAGTAACTATTTTATCGAAGTATTGAATTAAACTTCGAACATTCGTAAAAGAAATTAAAAAATAAAAATGGATTAAATTGTAGTCATAACAAACGAGGTTAATGCTTTAAAAGTGGTTTGAAAGAGTTGAATGTTTTTGAAATGATTGATGTTCTATAATTATATTCCCAAAAAATTCAAGATCTTTTTTGGGATGTAATACATTATCTACAATGAATCTTAACAAAAGCTTTTTATTTGATTTTCTGTGATACCTTCAATTAATCCCAGTTCACTAATCAAAAATTCATGTGCATTATCTAACATTTTCTTTTCGCTTGCATTAAGTGCTTTTTCTTTCTGCATACGTAATAAATCACGTACAACTTCAGCACCTTCTTGTATTTTACCCGTTTTTATTTTATCTGTATTCAATTTATACCTTTGTTTCCACGTCAGTAATCTGTCTGATTCTCCATGTTGAAAAATATCTATTATGTTTGTTAATGCCTTTATATCTGTGACTGGTCGTATATTTGAAGTCAATACTTTCCCAATAGGAATCATCACTTCCATATTACTAGCCGACATTTTTATAACATAATACTGTTGTTTTTCTCCTGTGATTTCCTTTTCTTCTATGGCTTTAATTATACCTGCTCCGTGCATTGGATAAACGATGTTATCGCCAATTTGAAACAAATAATCCACCTCCATATATGGTAACCTTCTCAATCTTAACACACATTTATTTTTTTAGCAAAATTTTTATAATATCACAAAAATATTTTCTATGTCAATTTATTTACGCATAAAAATTCAATCTGTACAGAAACACTAAAAAACCCGCATTTTGTTACATTTTCCACACACATATCTATTCTAATTTCACATTCTCATTTAACATAAAAACACATTACTACATATGAGTAGTAATGTGTTTTTTATAAGGTATAGGAAAACATTCACTTTTAATTTTACGTCTATATACTAACCTGCTTACGAACTGTTTCTCTCGCTAAAAGAAAACTCATAATCACTTGCGCAGCTACTCTACTCGTCATATCCCTAAAATCAAGAGTTGGATCAATTTCTACTATATCCATCCCTTGAACGAGTGGCTCTTTACCAAGGAATTCAATTGCATCAAGTAAAGTTGTACTATCCATTCCACCAGGGCCAATTGCTGGACAGCCTGGCGCAAACGCTTGGTCTAATACGTCCATATCAAGAGAAATATAAATAGAAGTCACACCTTGTTTTCTTAATATTTCAATACTTTCTGAAATAAGATCTTTTATTTCTCGCTCTCTTACATCTTTCATTGTATACACTGTCACGCCATGCTCTTTTGCATATTCATGGTACGCTCGTGCATTTGAAAAATTACGAATCCCAATTTGAACGAGTTGTTTTCCTGTAATCACATCATTTTCTAGCAAACTACGGAACGGTGTACCATTTGATGGACCACCATCATCTAAATTACGTAAATCATGATGGGCATCAAACTGAATAATACCGACCTTCCCTTTACTATTTGCAAAACCAGTTATACTCGGAAAACTAATCGAGTGGTCACCACCAAGAACGATTGGTATCATTTTCGGATTTACTTTCGTCAAGTGGCCAACTGTTTTCGCAATTCGGTTATGACTCTCTTTTATATCTGTCACATGCATCGCAATATCACCGCAATCATGAAGAACACTTTCTTTCATATCGTGTTCTTCTGTAATTGCGTACGTGCTATATGCATCTAACATCGCACGAATTGTTTTTGGCGCAAAACATGCCCCCGAATGACTAATAGATGGTTTAGAAAGGGGCGCTCCAATTAAGGCAGCACCGAATATTTCTACGCCTTCCTCCCAATCTTTAATCATTTCGCTCCATTTCGTTACTTCACGATCGATAAACTTTGCATTTTTCTTTAAATAGTGGCCGTACTCCACGATTGTTCACCTCTTGTATATGCGATATTACCATTCTTCCATACTGTATTCACATGACTTACACCGTAATGGTACGGTACGTAAGCATAATTATAAGCATCCCATAAAACTAAATCCGCCTTACGACCAACTCTAATTTTCCCAGCTACATCGCCTCGATTAATGGCATAAGATGAGTTAACTGTTACCGCATTCCAAACTTCTTCTGGTGTCATTTTTAGTTTCAGCATTGCAATACTCATAATAAGCTGAATGTTTTCAGTTGGACAGCTTCCTGGGTTAAAGTCTGTAGCTAAAGCAACAGCAACACCTTCATCGATCATTTTGCGGCCGCGTGCGAAACTTTCTTTATTTAAATAGAAAGTTGTTCCTGGTAATAAAGTCGCTACTGTATTAGAATTCGCAAGCATTTCAATTCCTTTATCAGAAGCGCCAACTAAATGGTCCGCTGACGCTGCACCGATTTCAGCCGCTGCTTCCGCACCACCAAGAGGGTCGATTTCATCTGCATGAATTTTCACATCAAAGCCCAGCTCTTTCGCTTTTAATAAAAATTCTTTTGATTCTTCTACAGAAAACACACCTGTTTCACAGAAAATATCAACGAACTCAGCTAATTGCTTCTCTTTCATCTCTGGTAATAGATCTAGCATCCATTGTAAAAATTCTTTCGATCTTCCTTTATACTCTTTCGGAACTGCATGAGCACCTAAAAATGTTGAAACTAAATCAATTGAATGCTCTTTTTGTAATTGTGCAGTTACCTCTAATTGTTTCCATTCCGTCTCATCATCTAATCCGTAACCACTCTTCGCTTCTACGGTTGTTACACCGAAAGATAGCATACGGTCTAAATGAAATTTTGCTTTTTGAACAAGTTCTTCTTTCGATGCTTGTTTCGTTGCATTTACAGTTGAAAGAATACCTCCGCCTTGTTCTAAAATTTCTAGGTACGGAACTCCTTGTAATTTCAGCGCGATTTCATTTTCACGAGATCCACCAAATACAAGATGAGTATGCGGATCTACAAGACCAGGAGAAACCATTTTCCCGCCGCAATCAATAACCTCTTTCGCTTGTAATCCTTTTGCTTCTTCCGCTGTTCCAACGAAAGTAATTACGCCGTTTTCGATTCCAACAGCACCGTTTTCAATAACAGGAAGCGTGTTCATCGCTTCCTGTCTTAACAAGCCATCTTCTTGATCCATTGTTAGTAATTGACCGATATTTATTAGTAAAGTGTCCAGCATGTTTCTTCCTCCTTATTTCATCATTGGAATGTTAACGCCTTTTTCTTTCGCAGTTTGAACCGCTAAGTCATAGCCAGCATCAACGTGACGAACAACACCCATACCAGGGTCAGAAGTTAATACGCGTTCAATACGTTTTGCCGCTGCTTCTGTTCCATCTGCAACGATAACCATTCCAGCATGAAGTGAATAACCCATACCAACGCCACCACCGTGGTGAACAGATACCCAGCTTGCACCGTTTACACTGTTAATTAATGCATTTAAAATTGGCCAGTCTGCTACTGCATCACTACCGTCTTTCATAGATTCTGTTTCACGGTTTGGAGATGCTACTGATCCGCAATCTAAATGGTCACGGCCGATAACGATCGGTGCTGATAATTCACCATTAGCCACCATTTCATTAATAATGCGGCCAAATTTTGCACGCTCGCCATAACCAAGCCAACAAATACGTGATGGAAGACCTTGGAACTCAACTTGCTGACGTGCCATACGAATCCAATTACATAAATGCTCATTATCCGCGAACTCGCGTAAAATAACTTCGTCTGTTTTATAAATATCTTCTGGATCACCAGAAAGTGCTACCCAGCGGAACGGTCCTTTTCCTTCACAGAATAATGGACGGATAAATGCTGGAACGAATCCCGGGAAATCGAAAGCATTTTTTAATCCTTCATCGAAAGCAACTTGGCGAATGTTATTTCCGTAATCAAATGTAATCGCGCCTTTTTCTTGCATTGCAAGCATTGCTTCTACATGTTTTTTCATACTTTCTTTTGATAATTGTACGTAACGTTCTGGATCTTCTTCACGAAGCTTCGCTGCTTCTTCTACTGTGTAACCTACTGGAATATAACCGTTTAATGGATCATGAGCAGATGTTTGATCCGTAACTAAATCTGGCGTAATATTACGCTTCACTAGCTCTGGTAAAATCTCTGCCGCATTTCCTAACAGTCCAATTGAAATTGGCTCTTTCTTCTCTTTATACTCGTTCGCAATAGTTAACGCTTCTTCTAAAGACTCTGTATACAGATCACAATATCTCTTTTCAATACGACGGTCGATACTACGCTTATCTACATCAATAGCAATTACAACACCGCCGTTCATCGTTACAGCAAGAGGTTGTGCGCCACCCATGCCACCTAAACCAGCAGTAATCGTTACAGTACCTTTTAATGAACCATCGAAATGTTGACGTGCCGCTTCACCAAATGTTTCATATGTTCCTTGTAAAATCCCTTGTGTTCCAATGTAAATCCAGCTACCTGCTGTCATTTGTCCGTACATCATAAGACCTTTTTTCTCTAGTTCACGGAAGTGATCCCAGTTCGCCCATTTTGGTACTAAGTTTGAGTTCGCTAAAAGAACGCGAGGCGCATCTTCATGTGATTTAAAAATTGCAACTGGTTTTCCTGATTGAACTAGTAACGTTTCGTCGCTTTCTAACGTTTTCAATGAATCAACAATTGCATGGTAGCTTTCCCAGTTACGAGCTGCACGGCCAATTCCGCCGTATACAACTAATTCTTCTGGTTTTTCAGCTACTTCAGGATCTAAATTGTTCATTAACATTCGAAGTGCAGCTTCTTGAACCCATCCTTTCGTTTGTAACTCAGTACCTCTTGCCGCACGAATTGTTTGTTGTACTTTTTCCATTTCAATCTCTCCCTTTTCTCATTTTATAGTGCTGCATTTACATCCAATCTTTCCTTTATTGAATAGTTCGTTTTTAACCAATGCGCGATATTTTCGATATCCGTTGAGAATATACGGTCATTTGTAATAGAAGGCACTTGCTGACGACCTTGATGATAGAACGTTTTTGTAACTGTACTCATGTTTTCAATCCCGCGATATTCTGCTGCTTGCATCGCACAGATCATCTCAATTGCAAGAACGCGTCTTGCATTTTGAATAATTTGATGCGCATGACGTGAAGCGATTGTTCCCATACTTACGTGATCTTCTTGGTTAGCTGACGACGGAATTGAATCTACACTCGCTGGATGAGCTAATGTTTTATTTTCTGAAACGAGTGAAGCCGCTGCATATTGCATAATCATGGCACCTGATTGAAGTCCTGGTTCTGGACTTAAAAATGGCGGTAAGTCATTTAATTGCGGGTTTACTAGGCGTTCAATACGGCGCTCTGAAATATTTGCAAGCTCCGCCATCCCTACTTTTAAGAAATCCATTGCAAATGCAATTGGTTGTCCGTGGAAATTACCACCAGAAATTACTTTTTCCCCGCCATCAAAAATAAGTGGATTATCTGTTGCTGCATTCATTTCAATTTCTAATTTTTCTTTCACATAATTTAAAACTTGCCAAGAAGCACCGTGAACTTGCGGGATACAACGAAGTGAATATGCATCTTGTACACGAAGTTCTCCTTGTTTTGTCACAAGTTTACTATCATGAAGAATATCACGAATTCTGCTTGCCACTTCCACTTGCTCTTTATAACCACGCGCTTTATGAACATTTTCATCGAATGCATCAATAATGCCGCGTAATCCTTCCATTGTCATCGATGCAATTAATTCTGATTGATAAGCACTTGCTTCAGCTTCTATATAAGAAAGAACCCCTTGCGCTGTCATCGCCTGCGTACCATTGATTAACGCAAGACCTTCTTTTGCTTCAAGTTCAATAGGTTCAAGTCCTTCTTCTGTAAGAGCAACCATCGCATGAACTCGTTTTCCTTTGTAGAACACTTCACCTTCACCTAATAAAACGAGAGCAAGATGAGATAAAGGTGCTAAATCACCGCTCGCTCCTAGTGATCCTTGTTGCGGAACGACCGGATGAATTTTACGATTTACAAACTCAAGAAGCATATTTACAACAAGTGGTCTAACACCCGATACTCCTTTTAACATCGTATTAGCTCGTAAAATCAACATACCGCGTGATACTTCTTCCGGGAATGGATCGCCTATTCCGCACGCATGTGACTGAATTAAATTATGCTGAAGTGCCTTTACATCATCTTTTTGAATAAGTACATCACTAAACTTTCCAAATCCAGTTGTAATACCATAAACGACTTTTCCGTCCTCTACGATTTTCTCAACTACTTCGCGGCACTCCGCTACCTTTTGCATACTATTTGGACAAGCTGTTACACCTTCACCTTCAAGTAACAACCTCTTCATTTCTTCAACTGTCAATGTATGTCCTGTTAACGTAATCATTCTTTTTCCTCCTTATAAAGGCAAAAGGGGACCTTATCTTTTTAAGACAGACTTCTGTCCTAAAAAATAAGGCCCCCTTCTAACTAATAGACTATGGGCAAATCATATGTGATTAATTCCTAAACCAATCGCCTCATGCTCAGATCCTTTTACAGGTGCACCAATCGTTCCATAAAGTGCAACAGCAACCCATTCGCCTTCTTTTTTTCCGTCGTATGGTGTACCGCGCACAATCGCAAAGCGAAGTCCTACTGTACGAAGAACGTCTGCTAACTGAATTTGACCTCTCGTCACTCCGTACAAAGCTTCCATAATTGCATGATAAAGTGCATGTGTTTCTCTGTAAACATCTGTTTCAATAACTCGGTTGCTCTTAGCCGCTGTTTCCATTGCTGCTACTACTTTTTGCGAATTCATAGAACCAACTTTCCCAGTACAATATTTCCAACCTTTTGGAATAGATAATACGGGACTTTCATTCTCATCCGCAAGTGCCAACAGCATGGCCATACGACCAATTCGATGTGTTCCTTGAAGAAGCATGTGACTCTCTCATTTCTTTTGAATTATTTGAATATTACTTAATTTAAGAATATATGAAAACGGTTAAATCGTCAATAGTTTAAAATATTATTCAAGCAATTTTTTATCCCTCTCATACTTGTACTTGTGTACACAATTTATTTACAGATTTTTTTCAGACGTGCTATAGTCTCACTAACAGATGTAAAGGGGTGAGATTTCAGTGGCGAAGCGAAAGGATATTCATTTTCGAATTGAAGAAAAATTACTTGCAAGGTTTGAATCGGCACTCCATTACGAAAGTTTAAATAAAACAGACGTATTAACACATGCGATTCAGCAATTTTGCATAAAGGTGGAATGTGAAAAAATGAATGATGTAAAACGCCAATACAACGTTAGTAACCATTTACAAACACGTATCGATACGCATACATATTTCGAAGAGAAACGAGTGAATGTAGATGAAGTCGTCATTGAACATTTACAACTCCAAGGGGAAGAAAAAATATTAGAGGTCGGGTGCGCTAATGGAAAATTCCTTTCCCTTTTGCAAAACAATGGTCATAAAGTCCAGTTAACCGGCTTTGATCAATCGAAAACCATGATTTCTGAAGCCGCTATAACGAATAATACGATTGAATGGAAACTCGGTGACGCTAGTAAACTTCCTTTCGAGGCTAATTGTTATGACTGGGTAATCGCAAGACATATGTTATACCATATGAAAGATGTCGAAAGAACAATCCAAGGATTCCATAAAGTAATTCGTCCCGGCGGCGCCCTTTTAGCTACAACAAATTCTAAAGTTTCATTGCCTCGTATAGTTGAAATGTGCAACAACATGCTAGACGCATTTGATTTACCGAAAACATCACCAGCAGTCGCTCCATTTTGTTTAGAAAATGGTAAAGATCTATTACACTCTGTTTTTTCAACTGTTGAAGAAACAATTATTCATAATGCACTTGTTTTTCATCATTCCACTCCAATCGTTAACTATATATCTAGCATGTTTCCGTCGCTGAATATACCTGATAATATGTCCCTTCACACCGAAATGAAGGAATGGCTAAAAGAAGAAATAGAAAATGAATTAACAATTCATGACGGTATATGGAGCGATCCGAAAACGTTAGTGATTTATCAATGTAAAAAAAGCTAGCATTTGCTAGCTTTTACACGTTTTCTGGTAACAGATTCTCCATCATCATATTGCCCTTGCCACTATAAAAATTTATATTATGTTCATTCGCTACCCCAAAATAAGAGGCAATCGCTATTCCAAATGGTACAAATGCATGTCCTTGTGCTGTAATAATATTTGCGTGCTGTACAACTTCTTCATACACAAAATTTTCTACTGGAAAACAATCTAATTTTTGATAATCTATGGTCGCTGTATAAGAAATTTCTTTAAATAAACCTGCTCTTGCTAACGCATACGGTCCAGCACAAATCGCTGCCACTAATTTGTCTTGTTCAGAGAATTGACGAATAACTGAAAAAAGCAGTTCTGCCTCTTTCATATGTATTTCATCTCCACCTGGAATAAGAATCCCCTCATACTCTTCCACACGCACTTCATTTAATTCTATGTGCGGTTGTACTTGCAAGCCCGTTTCACTTATAACCATTTCTTTCGTTACACCCGCTGTAATAATCTCATATTTATTTTTCAGCAATGCCGTTGCTACCGTAATTTCAAACTCCGCAAATGTTGGGTATACGAATAATAATATTTTTTTCATAGTCCTTTCTCCTTTAGCCACCCTATAAAATATGCCTCTAATTCGTTCACTGCTAGTACATTAGTGTTCACATAAGTTATAGGAAATTGTTTATACCATTCCTTTTCGATTTCTACTAATTTAAATTGTTCATCAAATGTACTTCGATTTCTTGCCCTATCATTATTTTTTCTATCATACAAATTCTCTTTCGAAACATCTAAATAAAAAATTGCATCTGAACGACATTCTCTTAATTTATACAATTCATCTTTTAATTCTGTTTCTATATCCCACTCTTTCCCTATCATCTTCGGATAAAAAAGTGTATAAAATTCAATATCTTCTGGTCCGCGATCAAAAATTATGACTGAACTTTTCACATTTTGAAACTCTTTTATTTTTGCTTCAATAAACATTTTTTGATTTGTAATAAACCCCTCTTTTGAGTTCATATCTAAATACAATTCTTTTCTTTTTTCTACAATTGGATATGGATTTTCATATATAATTGAAAGCCCATATTGCTCTAACCTTTTTGCCAATGTTGTTTTTCCACTTGCCATCGGTCCTTGGAGTGAAATTACGTATGCCATCCCTCTCATTCCCTTGTACTATAATACATAGATAATAAACAGAATTTTGAAAACTATCAACGAAATATATATCATCTTGTTTCTTATTCTTATCTAACTTATAATAAAAAATAGAGATTATGACGGACGCATCAATAATGTAAGCTTGGAAATCCAAGCTTACATTATTTTTTGCTTTCCCTTTTCTAATAAAAAGAGTATACTAATCTGGAACGTATGTTCTTAATGATTACATACAGTAAGGAGATAGAACAATGGTATACGACACAAAAGCAATTTCCTGGAATGCATCGTTAAAACAACTTCAACGCCGCTATACAAATAAACAAGTTGACCGAAAAGAATTTGAAGATATTGAACTGATGGAATTCTTCCGCGATAACGACTACATTTCTTTACCTACACATATAAGCGGCTTATCAACAACACGTTTTACTTCTTACTCTATTTTCACAACCGAAGATAAAGATCGTAAAGTTGGCACACTTATCATTGAATACGTAGAAGATGACAATGATATTTTACGCGTTGAACAACTATACTTCGTTTAAATCACAACGCTTGGTCAAAATGACCAAGCGTTCTTGCTTTCTATGAATCTCACTGTTTATAATATGAATAAAAGAAAACCACAATCATTAAGGGGGGGTACGCTTGCTCGAAGGATGGTTCAGTTGGTTCATTGTATTATGGACTGTCATTTTATTAGGGCTTATGTCTATCGGTGGATACT
This sequence comes from Bacillus sp. RIT 809, assembly GCF_016892495.1. Classification (NCBI taxonomy): domain Bacteria; kingdom Bacillati; phylum Bacillota; class Bacilli; order Caryophanales; family Bacillaceae; genus Bacillus; species Bacillus sp. RIT 809. The sequence goes on from NZ_JAFEMR010000007.1 coordinate 153,445, forward strand.
TTATGTTCAGAAAATTTTTAAAACGATTACCAAAAGAAGACGGTATGTCTATTTTAGATTGGGAAGCACACTACATAAATAAAACGAGACATTTATGGGCTGACGAGCAAAAACAATTGTTAGAAGAGCTCGTAAGTCCTGTTCCAGAACTATTTCGCGATGTTGCTAAATCAAAAATTGCTGGCAAAATTGGAGAGCTTGCCTTACAAGAAAATGCCTCCCAAATCACACAAGATTTAATTATTAAAGGATATATTATTGCCACACCAAAGCGTGATCATAAATTTTTAGTTAAAAAATTGCAAGAAAAAGAGATTGATTATTCGAATTATAAAACTTTACTTGCAAAATAATCTTCATTTTTTTCCCTATTTTCAACAAGTTAACATCAATGGTAAACGTTTTATACGTCGTGGTTGGGACAGAAGATGTTAACAATACCAATAAAAAGACAGCGTCTTTGACGCTGTCTTTTTATTTTATACATATACAGTTTTTAAGTTAGCTTCATATCTTTCTCATTATAAAAACCATCTTCTTTTTCCATTTCCTTCTGTAATTTCGTAAAGGAACGGTACATTGCAATTCTCCATGAAACAATCATTGCAAACGCAAGTAAGAAGAACATACCGCTAAGTTGTCCTAAATCAAGAGATTGGCTTAAGTATGTTTTAAACACGATACGCACTACAAGTAATCCAATTAAAATAAATACAAATGCTTTTGAACGCTTCAAATAAATCTCTTGTCCGCGTATTTCAAATTTAGATGTTTTAATAAGAAAAATGGAGAAAAATAGACCAACGACAATCGATTCTAACATTTCTGCTGGAGTTAATCGAAATTCAGGAAAAACATACATCAATGCTCCTGTGCTCATGAAAAATGGCGGAAGTATAATTTTTTTCAATGTTGCAGGTTTCTTAGCTGCTTTTAAACGAATAAACATCGCACCGACAGCCATACAAACAGCAACGATACTTGATAACAAAACTATGTTCATATTTTCTCATCCTTTTTTGTGGCTATATGCAAAATATAATTTCATTATATGCTTTTCCGTTAGTATTTCCAACATTTTCACAGAATAATACTAAAAACCGGTAAATCCACCAAATAAACTTGAGAAATATACGATAATTTTCGTCATCCAATTAAAGTATAGGAAGATCCCCATAACGATCATTATGTATCCTCCGACTTTCATGAACGCCATACTATTTCTTTTAATCCAAGACATTTTCGTAATAAAGAATGAAAGTACGAAAAAGGGAATCGCAAATCCAAGTATGTAAGCAATCATATAAATCATTGCCGATTCTGGATTTGTTGCAGCTAATCCAATTACAGACACTAATATAGGCCCCGTACAAGGTGTCCATCCAGCGGCAAATGCTAATCCAATTAGAACTGAACCAAAATAACCACTCGGACGGTTTTTAAAAGTAAATTTACGATCTTGCATTAAAAACTTCGGCTTAAATACACCGACAATAATAAGACCGAACACGATGATAAATATACCACCTAGCTGTCTAATTAAATCTTTATAATCCGTAAAAATTCCTCCGATAAAACTTGTACCAAATCCAATTGCGATAAATATAATCGAAAATCCAAGTAAGAAAAACGCTGTATGTATCATACTTCTTTTGCGAAGCATTGCATTTTCTTCTTTCAATTCAGAAACCGACATACCTGTTATGTATGATAAAAATGCTGGATAAAGCGGTAAGCAACATGGGGATATAAATGATAAGAACCCAGCTCCAAACGCTAAAAAAATACTAATATCTTGCATTATTCCACTCCTCTCCTCCTCCATATTGTAGCAAAAACAATTGAAAATACTATGGACATTTCATGAATTCACTTTTCCAACGTGACAATAAGAAAAACTACCCTTTCACACAGTTTCTAATAAAACGTTTTCATTCCCTTCTATTATATAGAAAAATCTCAATTGAATTATGAAACTCTTTCTCATTGTTACTAACATAACAAAGGTTCCACAGTTTCTCAAATCATTAGCACATTACAATTAACTTCACACATATTAAGCCTAAAAATTTTTTTCAAATGCTGTCTTTATACAACGTAAAGCTGATTTTACAATACTTTAATTATTATTAATTTCAAGATTATGCATAAATATCATACTTTTATTATTATTCTATAAAATTTCGCACTTTTCTTTCATTTGACCCTTCATTTTTAATTTTGTATACTTCCCTCTAGTTATATATGTCCGTTACGGAACAATTTCATATAGATGGGAGGAATTTTTCATGCTTCGTTATTCTCTTTTAGTTTTATTAGGAGCGTGTAGTTATGGGGTTTTAGCTATTTTTGTTAAACTTGCATATGCAGAAGGATTTTCACTTGGAGAGGTAATTGGTAGCCAGTATTTGTTCGGTTGGATTATTTTACTTGCTATTACACTTCTATTTTCTAGACATCGTGTTCCACTAAAACAAATGTTAATTTTATTCGTCGCAGGTACGTCTGCAAGTTTTACTGGAATTTTTTATTACGCTTCTTTAAAAACTGTACCAGCTTCTATTGCAATTATACTTTTATTCCAATTCGTTTGGGTTGGAATTATCATTGAAGCAATTACAACGAAAACATTACCTTCAAGAGAAAAAGTTATTTCAGTAATCATCTTACTTGCAGGTACATTTTTATCAAGTGGGTTATTAGAAACATCAGCTGGTGATTTCGATACGACTGGAATCATTTTAGGCTTATTATCTGCTATTACATTTGCAACATACATTTTCGTAAGTGGTAAAGTTGCCGTTGAAGTACCTTCGTTACCACGCGGTGTCCTTTTAATGGCTGGCGCTTTAACTTTAGTCATGATCGTATTCCCGCCAACATTTATTTTTAACGGAGCAATTTCTCAAGGCCTTTGGAAATACGGCTTAGGATTAGGAATATTTAGTATCGTTATTCCGTCCATTGCCTTTACAATCGGTATTCCAAAAATCGGATCTGGCTTAGCAACTATTCTTGGTGCAGCAGAACTGCCAGTTACAACAATTATGTCTGTATTCGTTTTAAAAGAAGCTGTACTATCTTCACAATGGGTCGGTGTATCACTTATTTTAATCGGTATTGCAATCCCGCAAATTGCATATGCAATGCGTGGACGTTATAAAAAACAGCATGCTCATAAAAAAGTTGCAGCATAAACGAGAGAGGATTTTCATTTGAAAATCCTCTCTTTTATTATTGTGTTATATAATGAATACAAATATTTCACTTAAGAAAGAGGGGATAATAAGTGGCATCCATTCCAAATCAATTAACAGAAAAACTTATTTCTATTCGTCGCCATTTACACGAATACCCAGAACTATCGTACGAAGAATTTGAAACAACAAAAGCAATAAAAAATTGGTTAAAAGAAGCTAATATTACTATTATTGATTCCAGTTTAGAAACAGGAATTATCGCTGAAATTTCTGGTAATAAAAACGGACCGGTGGTAGCGCTTCGTGCTGATATAGATGCCCTTCCTATCCAAGAAGAAACAGACCTTCCATACACTTCAAAAATACAAGGTAAAATGCATGCTTGTGGGCATGATTTTCATACAGCTGCTATATTGGGTGCGGCTTACTTATTAAAAGAAAAAGAAGCTTCTCTTAACGGAACTGTGCGTTTTATATTCCAAGCTGCTGAAGAAAGTGGAAACGGAGCATGTAAAGTTGTTGAAGCTGGACATTTAAAGAATGTGCAAGCCGTTTTTGGTATGCATAATAAGCCCGATTTACCAGTAGGTACAATCGGTATTAAAGACGGTCCACTAATGGCTGGAGTAGATCGATTTGAAATTGAAATTCATGGTGTTGGAACACATGCAGCTGTGCCTGATGCCGGCGTCGATCCTATCGTTGCATCATCTCAAATCGTTATGGCACTTCAAACAATTGTAAGCCGAAATATTAGTTCTTCTCATAACGCTGTCGTAAGTGTAACAAACATTCATTCAGGGAATACGTGGAACGTTATTCCCGAAAAAGCAATATTAGAAGGAACTGTCCGTACATTCCAAGCTAAAACACGTGAAAAGATTCCGGCATTAATGGAACGTATCATTAAAGGCATTTCTGATGCACTAGGTGTAAAAACAGAATTTCGATTTTACCCAGGTCCTCCTGCTGTTCAAAACGATAAAGTACTCACTGATTTTTCTATTCAGATTGCAGAGAAAATGAATCTAAACGTTATCTCTCCTACACCATCAATGGCAGGAGAAGACTTTTCTTTTTACCAACAAGAAATACCAGGTTCATTCGTCTTTATGGGAACAAGCGGTACACATGAATGGCATCATCCAGCTTTTACAGTAGATGAAGAAGCATTACCTATTAGCGCGGAGTATTTCGCCTTATTAGCCGAAGAAGCTATTCATCAATTATCACAAACAAAAAGCCGTTAAGTTACCCTTAACGGCTTTTGCTTATGCTGTTAAATCTCGTTTTATAAATACAGTATAGGACACCCCTAAAAATACAGCTAAGTATAGAAGAAGCATACAAGAAGCGAATGGGAATGTTACTCCATCAATAAAGCTCCCGCCCTTTGAAAGCCCATATAAATCTGTATTCGCTGGTAATAAATATTTCGCCCATTCATATCTTGCTGCCGGAATTAGCGCTATTCCCCCTGATAATGCAAGAAATAGAGAAATCCCGATTGCACCTCCGCTCGATCTCGTTAAAACAGAAATCATAAATGCAAATGCAGCATACACCAGAGTTGGTAGCCACGATAAAATATAATATTTACTTGCTTCTACGAAAATATTTTGTTTTATTATATTTCCGTTTTGAACGACAAATTCAGTCCAAGCTGGTTGTTGGAATTTATAAATAATTAGCCCACATAATACGGAAAAAATCATATTAAATATAAATAATAATGCCGAAAATATAACGATTGCCAAAAACTTAGATGTTAAAATTTTAAATCGGCTCGCCGGACGAATCGTTAAAAATTTATATGTTCCCCAGCTATATTCATTCGCAAAAATTGTACTCGCATATACGAGAATAAACGGAAGTAAAATAGGAAAAACAATAAAACCAGTATCTCTCATGAAAGAAAGTGGAGAACTACTTGCTGGCGCTGTATTCGTATCTAAATGCTTCATTTTAAGCTGGTATTCCTTTACAAGCTCGTCTCCTGACTTTTCTGTTAAAATATCCTCTTTTTTCATGCCGAGCTTTTTCTCAATTTCTACAGTGCGTTCTGTATAATCCGCTTTCCACCCTTTTGTTTCTGGCTCTAAATACTTTACCGTAACCCATCCTAACCCAATAATTAATACCGCAATAGCTGCAAAAGGAATAATCGTTCGCTTTCGCTTAAATATTTTATACAGCTCGTTATAAACTAAATTAAACAATATCTTTTCCCCCTGTTAATTCTAAAAACTTCTCTTCTAGCGTTTTTCTTTCTTCATATACACGATAAACTTGAATATTTTTCTCCATCAATGTACGAAGAATATTTGGAATTTCTTCATCTTTCACGTTTATAATTAATTCGTTTTCTTTTACTAAAACATCGTATTCTAAAACCTCTGCCGCTTTATTCGCATCATCTACACGGATATGTATTTCTTCTGTTTCTTCCTTTTGATCACTTTGAATATTTTGTGTTGCGACATATTCTCCGTGCTGAATAATAATAACCCTGTCACACATTAATTCAACTTCTGAGAGTAAGTGACTAGAGACAAGAACAGCTTTTCCTTGTTCATGTGCAATTTTCTTTATGTACATCCGCATTTCATGTATACCACTAGGATCTAATCCGTTCGTTGGTTCGTCTAGTATTAATACATCTGGATTATGTATAAGCGCCTGAGCAATTCCTAAACGTTGTCTCATACCGAGTGAATATGCTTTTACTTTACGGTCAATCACTTGTCCCATTCCTAATAGTTGCACAACTTCATCGATACGCTCTTCAGTTACATTTCCATTCATTCGTCCGAAATATGTTAAATTTTCATAGCCGCTTAAGAAAGGATAGAATTCTGGTGTCTCAATTACAGCGCCAATTTTCGCAGCAGTTTTTTCAAATTGCTGTTTTACAGATTGACCATCAATCCATACTTCTCCTTCTGTCATACGAATCATTCCGACCATCATTCGCATTAATGTCGTTTTTCCAGCACCATTTGGTCCTAATAAGCCAACTACTTCACCTTTTTTCACTTCAAAACTAATATTTTCTACTAACGTCTTTGAACCAATTCGCTTTGTTAATCGATCAACTTTTACGATCGCTTGCTCATTTATCATTCCATACAACCTTTCTTCTTAACTCTTTTTTTCAGTTCTTCCCACTGTATCATGATTAATAACATGTGTAAAATGAAGAAAAAGCCATGATTTCTCATGCCTTTTTCCTTGTTTCATATGACTTTTCACCCTTTAACCTTTGTATAAACCTACAACATTGCCACATTGATACTATAATGACGGTTATCATAACAACTGCTGTTACCATTATCGCATACGTCGTAATCGGTGCATTTGTTACTCCTTGGATTCCTACTGCTTTCATAAAAATAATAATAAATAATTTCAAAAATAACATACCATGAATTAATCCGAAAACGAAAGCTCCTCCGTAAATTAATAATTGCTCATGACACAATAAACATAACATTTCCTTTCTCGTCATATTCACTACTTCGTACGATTTAAACTCCTCTCTTCTTACCTGTAAAAAAGAGGCTGTCATTTTATAAGTAATGAAAATACATACAAAAACTACAAATAGAAACATAGCATAAAACCACTTTACAAATATAAGTGTATATCCCGCTTTACTTATTACAACTTCATTGAATCGGAATGATATCATAAAAAAACAAATCATTGTATTCATAGCAATCCACGTAAATTGTTTTAACCTTTTGGTAGCAAATGTTTGTATATTTTTTCTCGCTAACCGACATAAAGACATAGATCCCTTCCCCTACCTTACTTCATAACATACGCATTCTATACTACTAGTGTATAAAAATATGACATTTTAAACATCGCACTTCAATCGGAATTTTTACTAAGCCTTTAGTCCTAGAAATAAAAATGGAAATAACACTATTTACATACTATAATTACAAAAAAAGGGAGGGGTTATATGCGTGTAAAATTACTGTTTATTCTTTCTTTGTTACTTTTCACTAGTTGTAGCCCACTAAAAAACAACGAAGATGCCACTGTTAAACCATACAAGTTAACAAAAGAACAATCTGATATTTTACAAATGACTCCTATACAAGAAGGAAATAGAATGTTTTATGATGTTACAGTCAAGAATAATAAAGATGAACTACATGCTACGATTGAATATTATCAAAATGGTAAAAAAGTGAAAGAGATTGCTAACATAGCTTCATCACATTTTTTAAAAAATAAAATAAGGCTTTCTTTCATACCACCATATTTCCAATTTGATAAAGATGTACAAGAAAAAGGTCAATGGTACATTAATATCGAAGGTGGTTCAACACTTGTTCCTGCAGTAGCTCCTCCAAGCATAAATAGTTCTGCAACCACTACAATTCAATCTACTAAAAACGTAAAATACAATCAAAAAACGATTTTAGCCGCTGTAATAAAAACAAGTAAAGATACTTTAAGTGTTCCTACAATTGATGAAGAACCAGGCATTGAGTTACTCTTAAAAGAAAACGAACACGTTTATCTATTTAGTATCGAGCTAAAAAAAGAACAATAAAGAGGAAAGGCAACTCAAATGCCTTTCCTCTTTATTTTTTAACAAGGTGTACTTTTATATATATAAATTAAATCGCTTTTTCGTCACGATTACTACTCGTCCTTCTCATCTCCTATTTCTATTCGTTTCTTCTCTCTTGCAATTTTCAAAAACTCTAACAACTCTGGATTGTTATTCATTTTTTTATAAGCCACTGACATTTCTGCAACAAAATTAGAATCACATAACTCTTTATATACAACTTCTGTTTTATACAATTTATTTGCGGATACAGGTATTACTGTAATTCCAATACCTGCTGCTACAAGCCCCATGACAGTTTGATACTCCGTTGCTTCTTGTACAATATGCGGACTAAAACCTACATCGCGGCAAAGCGATAAAATTGTATCGTATAACGCTGGCCATACTGGTCTCGTAATAAATACGAAAGGTTCATCCCTTAAATCTTCGATATGTATTTCGTCCTTTTCAGCAAGTGGATGTGCCTTCGGTAAACATAACGTACACGAAAGTTTTTGAATTGGTTCTAACTCAAGTAATTGCGTTGGAATTGGCGGACGTAAAAATCCAATATCAATTCGATTATCATGAAGTGCATGCACCTGATCCGGTGTTGACAATTCATGTAATGCAACAGACACTCTTGGAAATTTCTTTCTATACTCCCTGACGATTGACGGTAAAATATCATATATCGCCGCACCTACAAAACCAATTGAAAGTGATCCCACTTCTCCCCTTTGAGCACTTTGTGCGACTTCTACTGCTTTTTCAATTTGTTCAAACGCTTTTTTTACTTCTTTTAAAAACATTTCTCCCGCTTCTGTTAATTCAACCTTTCTCTTCGTTCTTGAAAATAACATAACTTCCATTTCTTTTTCTAATTGCTGAATTTGTTGACTAAGCGGGGGTTGTGTCATTTGTAAACGAGCAGCTGCTCGTCCAAAGTGCAATTCCTCTGCCACTACAACAAAATATTGCAAATGCCGTAATTCCATTTTGGACACCCTTTTCATTTTCGATTAATACATCTAATATATTAATAACATATAATTTATATATTAGACAAATATTTCGAATGAACGTATAGTAGAAATTGCGAATTATTTTTTACAATTTTTATGTAAAAAAACAAAAAGGTGGTTACTGTATGAAATGGTGGAAGTTAAGCGGACAAATTTTATTATTATTTTGTTTCGCTTGGACAGGTGAATGGATTTCAAAACAGGCACACCTCCCAGTTCCAGGAAGTATAATCGGTATTTTTTTATTATTAATCTCATTAAAATTTAACATAGTGAAAAAAGAATGGATACAAGACGGTGCAGACTTTTTATTAAAAGAACTTATTTTATTTTTCATCCCTTCTGCAGTCGCTGTCATTCGTTACAAAGATACATTATCACAATATGGAATCGATCTCATTTTAATTATCGTGATTAGTACACTTTGTGTCACTCTCGTAACAGGACTTTTAACAGAATTGCTATTAAAGCGGAAAGGATCCACACAATGATCGGCTTTCTTTGTTTACTATTAACACTATTCACATATTGGGTATCTAAAAAAATGTATCAACGCTGGAATTGGAGCTTACTTTCTCCCCTTCTTGTATGCCCAATCATTTTAATTGCTTTACTACTCGGATTAGATACACCATACGAAACCTACGAATCTGGTAGTCATTGGCTAACAGAATTATTGAAACCTGCAACGGTTGCTTTCGCGTGGCCAATCTATAAACACTTTGATCTATTAAAAAAACATGGAACGGCCATTTTAATTAATGTCATTGTTGGTTCATTTCTATCGGTTATTACTTCCGCACTATTAGCTGATTTTTTTCAAATTGACTCTACAATAGAACAAAGTTTAGCACCACACATTGTAACAACACCTATTGCAATGGCTATTTCAGAAATGATTGGCGGCATGTCACAATTAACAGCCGTTTTCGTCGTATTAACTGCCTTAACTGGAGCATTACTCGGTCCTACGCTCATACGCATATGCCGTATTAAAACAGCGCTTGCAAAAGGAATAATGCTAGGTACTAGCGCGAATGGAACCGGAACATCAAAAGCATTTGAAATCGGTCCTGTAGAAGGTACAATTGCAAGTTTATCAATGCTTTTAACAGCTGGAGCTAGTTTAGTTATCGTTCCGCTTTTCTTATCTTGGATACAATAAAAAAGAAAGTGTTTAAACACTTCTTTTTTATTTGCATATTTATATAACAGATCATAACCTTCCGGAAACGATAAAGATAATTTTTTCACTTCATCTATTTCATGTATTAACTCATCAGGGGCTTGTATTTTCATGTTACCGCCTATTAACTTTACCATATAGTAATACACCTGAACTGGTACCCCATATGTTATCCCCTTTTTTTCACATAGCTTGTCTATAACTTCCACTTCATAACCGGTTTCTTCCCATACTTCACGAACACAACACCCTTCAAGCTCTTCTCCCTCTTCTTGTCCTCCGCTCGGCACAGACCATCGCTTCTCTTCATTTACTTTTCCTTGTAATACCATTAGAAATTCATTCTTTTCATTCATACATATAGCTGCCGTACCAATCCATCTTTTCATCCTATCTCCCCATACTAAATTTCTATCTTTTTTATATTTATCCTTGAAAAAAGAGGAAAAAAGTAAAAAGATGACGAAAGTTTACATCAACTTCATGAGCAGTCCCTTCTTAGAAATTCAATATGGAAGGATGAAATTATGATTTCTAAATATGTTGTGGAGTGTGTCTTTTGTGAAGAAAACCGAAAACCTCGGCAAGCCATTGTCACAGTGCCTGCTACTTCTCAGCTACTAGCAATCCAAAAAGTACGGGCTGAATGCAAACGCCGCTTTGGAAAAACTTTATTATTGCAAACAGAAATTAAAGAAGAATTACTCTTTGAACAAAAAGAAAGCTGACCATAAATTGGCCAGCTTTCTTATCCGATCATATTTTCACATGAAGATTAGGGGCATCCTCTTTAAGGATCGGGATTTACCCATTATGTGCGTTCCATAATGGTCATCGAACAATATATTTCTATACAATAAACTATTGAATAGAATAGGACAAAACTTGTTCGCATTTTTAGAAAAGGGATAGGGATATAATTCAAGTAATACTTCGAATACTCGAACTTTACACTCATTATATTAAAGCAAATCTTTTTATATGGGAAATATGAATTACTTACATAATTCATTCGTAAAATATATTAATAGTTTTCTTTACTCTACTAACAACATACATACATCCAGCTAGTATCGGTGTCATAATAATTGCCACATATTCCCCCTCCAATTATCTATCATATGCGCACTTCTATACAAACAAAAAGCACCCTAAATGGATGCTCTTTCTACTTTTCTATATTGATACTATATACTTACTCTTGATTAATCAAAATAACAGCCGGACCAGAAACAACTACTCCGGCCACTTCTATCTTTTCAAATTCCATCACTGTAATAGATATAACCCCTTCTCTTTCCATCAATTCCTTACTCAGGACATCAGTCGGTATCGCTTTCACCGCCCTACCTCCTTTTCATTTTATACAAAATTATAAAAAACTACCCAATGCCTCTAAATATATGCATCACCTCCGCTTTCATTCCTTATTCCATTCAACAATTCATGCCCCTTCTAAAACAAATTAAACAATAAAAAAGAAGCTATAAAAGATATAGCTTCTTCCCTCAATATAGCGCTTTTACCTTTTACCTTTCTCCATTCATTCAACACCCCTACTTTATTTTTCACTTCGCAACATAATTCATCTGGCCAATCATATCTCTAAGCTTTTGTAGTTCTCGTGCTGTATATATTACTTTACTTGTTAAAACTTCATTTCTGAAAAACGTTACAATTTGCTCTCTATCTTTAAATCTCGGCAATTCTTCATTAGAAAGATCAATAACTTCTTTTCCACTTTCATTTTCAAAATATACAATCGGTTTTACTTTTTCCTTTACAATATCTACTTGCATCTCTTCCAAACAATTATATAAAGTTTGAGATAGTATTTTCGCTTTATACGCTGGATTCCCTTCATTTCTTACTTGCATAGTTAATGAAGTTCCCTCCGTAATAAATTCAAACGTCTCTTCTTTTTCAATTTCATGTTGATACTTACCAATTTCCTCCATCATAAATGAACATACACCAGCATTTTCTCTCGTTAAACCATGAATTAATGTCCCCGTCCATTCTTTCGTCTCAAGTAGATAAATGCCAGTTTTACATAAGATGAGGTGATGGATTCGATTATCATTTATGTCACGTTTATCTCTATATTTATTGCGCATCATAAAAACGTTCGGTATAATATGAAACTCTTCTTCTAGTATTATTCCTTGCTCAACGAAACCTCGCTTCATATAATGTAATGTTTCATGCGCATTCACTTCAGCACCATTTTTGGTATATTCTCGTAAATCCGCAATTAAATTTTGAAACATATGTATTTCACTACTATGCTTATCTTGCATTTCACTACGTTCTTTACTATGTTGAACAGCCAATTGATTTTTCATCATACGCATATTTTCAAGTTCTCTAGCTGTATTCACTTGTAAATCATTATATTTTTTCTGTTCCATATTCTTTAAAGTATCCTGTTGTTCTTTATGCCCTGTAATCGTAGCTGCAATCTCATTTTCATACGTTTCAATCGCTTGTTTCTTTTCAAACTCTACTTGCTGACTCTCTGATTCTAACTGTTTATTTTTATAAAACAGTACAAACACTACAGCTAATAATATTAAAATCCCACCTATTAGCACATACTCCATATTATTACTCCTTTATTTCATTTCCGATTATTTTTAAATATATATCAAATACATTATACTATGTTATCAATATATACTTTGTAAAAATTATATATTTTTCATAAAAAAGCACCTTAAGCAAAATACCACTTTATTGTCCACAAGAAATTTCATTGCATACTTTTACTACTTCAATGAATTAAAAACAGACCTTATAATTACAAGGCCTGTTGCAAACTCCCTTTATTTTGTAGTAAGTACATATTGTAGTAAAGTCCTTGTTCACTAAGCAATTCTTGATGTGTTCCTCTTTCTATGATTTCCCCTTCATGCATAACAAATATTTGATCCGCATCTTGGATTGTAGACAATCTGTGTGCAATCGCTATCGTTGTTCTACCTTTTCGCATTTGCTGCAATGCCGTTTGGATCGCCTCCTCTGTTTCTGTATCAATATTTGCCGTCGCTTCATCTAACACTAATACTTTCGGATTAGTTGCTATCGTTCTAGCAAAAGCAATTAATTGCCTTTGACCACTAGAAAACGCAGCTCCTCTCTCGACAACTTCTGTATCATACTGCTCCGATAATTTTTCAATAAACGTATTCGCTTGCACAAATCGCGCTGCTTCTTCTATCTCTTCATCCGTTATCTCTTCATTATACATACGAATGTTTTGCTTTACATTTCCAGCAAATAAAAATGCATCTTGCAGCACAAGACCAATTTTCTTTCGAATTTCTTGTTCTTCAAACTTCTCTAAACCCACTCCGTCTATTACAATATTACCTGATTTAATATTGTAAAATCTCATTAATAAATTCATAATTGTACTCTTACCACTACCAGTGTGTCCAACGAAAGCAACCGTTTGTCCTGGCTTTACGTGAAAAGATACATTTTTTAAAACGTCACGCTTTCCATCATATGAAAAAGTAACATCTTTAAACTGAATTTCCCCGTTAACTACTCGTGGATTTTCACTCCCCATTTGAACAGGAGCTAAATCTTTATCGTCCATTAAATGAAATACACGCGATGATGAAACGAGCGCTTGTTGGAAGAAAGATAGTTTCATCATCATCTCATTTACCGGCTGGAAGAAACGATGAATATAGTTAACGAAAGCATATAAAACCCCTACTTCAACAGGACTCTTTAAAGCGTCAATTCCAAATAAACCAAGAACTAACGCAATTGCTACAATATGAACAAGATCTGTTGCTGGACGTAAAAGTAATGCATCTAATTTCAATGTACGACGTCCAGCACTATAATGCTTGTTGTTCACTTCTTCAAACTCTTTTCTCATCCGCTTTTCTTGCCGGAACACTTGAACAATATTCATCCCTTGAATGGACTCATTTAACTTTGCATTTAATACACTCAGTTGATTACGTACCTCTAAATAAAAAGCTGCACTTTTCCGTCGATACAGCACCATAATCGCAAACATAATTGGAATTAATATGAGAGAGAATAGCGCTAATTTTACATCTAGTAAAAACATCGCTACTAAAATCCCCACTAAAAAGACTACATTTTTCACGAATGTTGATAGTACACTAACATAAAAATCCTTAATCGCTTCCGTATCATTCGTTATACGAGATACAAGTGTACCAATCGGCGTACGATCAAAGAAACTTAATGACAATTTTTGAACATGGTCATACACTTCAACTCGCATATCTTGAACAATCTTAAAAGCGATATTTTGAAAGTACAATAAGTCTAAATACGTAAATAATACTTTTAATAAGTGAGCAATAATATACACTACAAATAGAGTTACAAGTGCTGATTGTTCAAAGTTACGTGGTACTAAGTGTTCATCAAGAAATTGTTTAATTAAAAAAGGACCCATCATTTCAGTTACAGTTGCGCCAACTAGAAATAAAAATGCTAATGCTAATAATCCTTTATATGGTCTCATATAAGAAAGCAATCTCCTTAAATCACTCCGCTTTTTCTCAGCCATCATACGCCTCCTTTCTCTACCAACGCCTCTAACTGCTGGCTTTCATACATTTCTTTATACCAACCATTTTCGTTCATTAGTTGTTCATGTGTTCCTCGCTGCATAACCTTACCTTCATCAATAACAAGAATAAGATTTGCATGCTGAATCGCACTTAAACGGTGCGCAGTAATAATCGTCGTTTTTTCTGCTCTTTCTCGTTTCAATGCAGTTAATATAGTTTCTTCTGTTTTTGCATCTACAGCTGATAAACAATCATCTAAAATTAAAATTTCAGCATTCGTTAATAACGCACGTGCAATTGAAATCCGCTGTTTTTGGCCTCCTGATAGCGAAACCCCTCTTTCACCTACTACCGTGTCATATCCTTCCGAAAATTGAATAATATCATTATGAATACAAGCAATCTCAGCAGCCCTGCTAATTTCTTTATATGTAGCATCGGCCTTTCCAAAAGCAATGTTCTCCCCAATACTCGCTGAAAATAAAAAATGATCTTGCGGTACGTATGAAATTGCAGAGCGTACACCGTGAAGTGTTAAATCTCGAATATCCCGCTCACCAACTTTTAATTCACCATTAAAGTGGTCATACTCGCGAATTAAACATTTTAATAACGTCGTCTTCCCTGCACCGGTACGCCCGACAATTCCTAACGTTTCACCTTTTCTTAAATTAAAGTAAATATCTTTTAAGTTTAATAGTTCATTCTTTTTATAAGAAAACGAATCAACAGCAAACGAGACATCACCACTTGCTATAGCATGTATAGCATTTTCCTTATTCACTACATCCGAAGTTTGTGAAAGTATTTTCTCCACACGATCATACGAAGCACGTCCACGCTCCATAATATTAAATAGCCATCCAAAAGCTAACATTGGCCATACAAGAGTCCCTAAGTATGTTGTAAATGTTACCAATTCCCCTACAGTTAATTCACCCCGTACGACTAATAATGATCCGTAACAAATTGCGATTAAAAATGAAAATCCGACAATTAAGGAAATCGTTGGATCGAATAACGAGTCAATACGTGCAACTAACATATTTTTATGTACGACATCTTCCGATTTTTTCCGAAACGCTTGTAAATCCTCTTTCTCTTGTCCAAGTGAGCGAATTACCTTCATCCCACTCATACTTTCTTGTACTTTATCATTGATTTCAGAAAACGATTGCTGCGCTTTATGAAATCTTCTATGCAATAAAGTTCCATAATAATTTGTAGAAATAGCTACAATTGGCATCGGAATTAAACTTAATAACGTTAACTTCCAGCTAATTGTAAACCCCATCGCTACGAGTACACATCCTCCAACAGCTAATGAATCAACGAGTGTTAACACACCTGACCCAGCAGTTTGCTGAATCGCCTGAATATCATTTGTCGCATGTGCCATCAAATCGCCCGTACGACGTGATTGATAAAAGGATGGGCTCATCTTTGTAAAATGTTCATATAAATTCTTTCGCAATTGACGAGCTAGTTTTAAAGAAGATCCAAAAATCATAATACGCCATAAGTAACGTAATATATACATCGTCATTCCTACAACTACTAATAGAATAACCCAGTTCAACAATTTTTCAGATGTTAATGTTCCATTATTAATTTCATCTACTACAATTCCTAGTACCCTTGGCGCTACAAGTTCAAGAAGCGCGACACCAAATAACATAATAATTCCAATTATGTACGCTCGTTTTTCTTGTTTAAAAAACCAAGCTAAATTAAAAAATACTTTCATATTTATCCTCCTCCCTTAAAATGAGCGATATTTTCAGTTTATCAAAAATGCAGAATTTTTAAAAGTTTTAAATATCTTTTATATCCAAAAGAAAAGGGCACTCGGTAAGAGTGCCCTTTGGCGCTTATTTTGTTTGTTGCTTATTCATCGCGCTCATCATTTGATTGATTTTCTTTTGGGAAGGTTTTTGTCCCATTTGCATCATCATCATTTTTAACATTTGTTCGTTAATTGGTGGATTTTTTTGTAAGTAATTCATCATATATTTGCGGGCAATGAAAAATCCTAACGCCACGCCTGCTACTAGTGCTACTACGCCCACTAGAATACCTAACCACATTGGCATATCTTTTCCTCCTTCATGTTGTCTACCTTACAGTGTACTAAAACCTTTTCAATAAGACAAGATACTATTCGACATTTTTTACACATATGTTCGTACTTGTTTGAGAGGATTTAACCATCCGTACTTTTTATTTTCATAATCCATCGCTAAAAATGTTAACTCACACTTTCTAAGCACCTCAAAGAAAGTTGTTTCCATGGATACATTTCCAGAAGTATTCATTCGAATATATTGTGGTTTCACCATTATTTCGCCATATTCGGCTCCTGTATAGAGCGTATGAGTATGATGTGTTCTTTCATATTTGCCAAGAACATGCAAAGCTTGTTCTAATTTATGATGAAGTTTCATTACTTGTAATGGCATCGTAATATACGTCATTTGTTTATATAATACTTTCTTCTCCGAAAGGGACCCAGATTCTGAAAATCGAGCAAATAAATCAAAAAACAAATATTCACGACCAAAGTAAGCTTTCGCAATATCCTCTTGAATTAAATACAATTCATACGTTTTCATTTTTTCCCTCCCGATCTGGACAACCTTTTCCCTACATTATATAAGAAAAAATTTGCAATGATTGTCTGACTACGGAGAGAGAAAAAACTTTTCCTGTCGAAAAAACTCAATTACATAGAAAAATCTCCCCATGCTGGAGAGATTTTTCTAAAATCATTAAAGCATTTCTTTTACTTTGTGAACAACGTTCTCTACAGTAAATCCATACTCTTCCATAATCTTCTCACCAGGAGCAGAAGCACCGAATGTGTCGATACCTAGTACATCTCCATCAAGACCTACGTAACGGTGCCATCCGAATGTAGCACCCATTTCAATTGCGAAACGTTTCGTTACTGCTTTTGGTAGTACAGATTCTTTGTACTCAGCAGTTTGAGCTTCAAAGCGATCCATAGATGGCATGCTAACAACAGCTGCATCAACGCCGTCTGCTGCTAAAGCTTTTTGCGCTTCGATTGCTAAGCTTACTTCAGATCCAGTTGCAAGTAGGATTACATCAGCCGTTTCTTTCTTGCTTGCAGAAACTACATATGCACCTTTTGCTACTTTTTCATAAGTATCGTCTTTTGCACCTTCTAATGTCGGAAGATCTTGACGAGTTAACACTAATGCAGTTGGTGTTTTTGTAGATTCTAAAGCTAATCTCCAAGCTGCAACAGATTCGTTACCGTCAGCTGGACGAATAACAGAAACGTTTGGCATTGCACGAAGTGCTGCTAATTGTTCAACCGGCTCATGCGTTGGACCATCTTCACCAACAGCGATACTGTCGTGTGTGAATACATACGTTACAGGCAATTGCATTAATGCTGCAAGACGAATTGCTGGACGTAAGTAGTCAGAGAATACGAAGAACGTACCACCGTAAGTTTTTAAACCGCCATGTAGTGCAATACCGTTCATTGCTGCACCCATCGCAAACTCACGAACACCGTACCAAATGTTTTTACCGCTGTAATCAGCTCTTGTGAAGTCTTTTTCGTTATTCATGTATGTTTTGTTAGAACCAGCAAGGTCAGCTGATCCACCAAAGAATGATGGTACAGACTCTGCAATAGCATTAATTACAGCACCTGAAGAATTACGTGTTGCTGCTTTTGATCCTAATTCATAAGTTGGTAAGCTTTGTTCCCAACCTTCTGGAAGAAGACCATTCATTGCTGCTTGCAGCTCGTTTGCTAATTCTGGATATGCTTGTGCATATTCACCGAGCATCGTGTTCCATGCAGCTTGTGCAGTCTCACCAGCATCTTGTACCGTTTTACGGAAGTTGTCATATACTTCTTCTGCTACATGGAAATCTTGTTCAGCAGTCCAAGCATATGCTTCTTTCGTTAATTTTGTTTCGTCTACACCAAGTGGAGAACCGTGTGAAGCTGATTTTCCTGATTTGTTTGGAGAACCGAAACCAATTGTCGTTCTTACTTCAATTAGCGTTGGGCGTTTTTCGTCAGCTTTCGCTTCTTCAATTGCTTTTGCAATTGCTTCAATATCGTTTCCATCCTCAACACGGATTACTTGCCAGCCGTATGCTTTGTAACGATCTTCTACACTTTCAGAGAATGAGCGATTTAAATCGCCATCTAATGAAATATCGTTTGAATCGTAAAGCACAACAAGACGACCTAATTGTAAATGAGCAGCTAATGAAGATGCTTCAGCAGAAACGCCTTCCATTAAATCGCCATCACCACAAATAGCGTATGTATGATGATCTACTACATTGTACGCATCACGGTTATACTTTGCTGCTAAATGTCTTTCAGCCATCGCCATACCAACAGCTGTTGCAATACCTTGTCCAAGTGGACCAGTTGTTGCGTCTATACCTGCTGTGTGACCATACTCAGGATGTCCTGGAGTTTTGCTTCCCCATTGACGGAAGTTCTTTAAGTCATCCATTGTTAAGTCATAACCAGATAGATGAAGTAGGCTGTATAGTAACATTGAACCATGACCTGCAGATAATACGAAACGATCGCGGTTAAACCACGTTGGGTTATTTGGATTGTGTTTCATAAATTGAGTCCATAATGTATAAGCCATTGGTGCTGCACCCATTGGCATTCCTGGGTGACCAGAATTTGCTTTTTCAATCGCATCAATGGATAATGTGCGAATCGTGTTGATAGAAAGTTGTTCGATTGAATGTGACATGCTATTCTTCCCTTCGCGTATGTTAGTAAACGTTTTATACATTTATATGATAGCTTCCCACGCAAGATTATACAACATGTATCGGCAAATATGTTGATGTTTTTTTGATTTTTTATAAAAAAACCAATGTTTCCGGTAATGTATGGGTATTCAATATGACATACTTTTTTAATGTTTTTATTTTAAAAATAAAGGGAATTATCTGTATATTTATACAAATATATGAACTTCTTCTATACCAACTTTTTTGATAAACACTAAAAAAATACAAAAAAAGCATCTAACTTCGATGCTTTTAAAATTCGTTAAATAATCCGTTTTCGAATCGAACTTGAAATAAAATCAATTATAATTACCATTAAAATGATGCCTAATAAAATAATTCCCACGCGGGACCAATTCCGTGAACTCAGTGCAAAAATTAATGGAGTACCAATACCACCTGCTCCAATAACACCTAAAATCGCAGCGGATCGTACATTAATTTCGAATCTGTATAACGTATACGATAGAAAATCCGGTAACACTTGTGGTAATACTGCATACCAAAGTATTTGAAACCGATTTGCACCTGTTGCGATTAACGCTTCCGTCGGTCCCTTGTCTATATTCTCAATTCCTTCCGAATATAGTTTCCCTAACATCCCGATAGAGTGTAATCCTAAAGCTAGAACTCCGGCGAAAGAGCCTGGACCGACAGCTTTTATAAATAAAAGGGCCATAACTAATTCAGGAAATGTACGAACAAAACTAAGTACAAATTTCCCAGTTACTGAAGTTAATTTTCCACTACTCATATTCGTTGCCGCCCAAAAAGCAAATGGAACAGATAAAAAGGCAGAAATAAATGTACCTAATATCGCAATTGCCAATGTATCAATTAAACCATGTAACAAATCTTCACCATCTGGTAAAGATACATAGGACCAATCTGGGTTCAGTACGCCTGTCATAATTGCTTTTGTAATTTCTCCCGCTGTATCCTTTATTCCCTCTAGCGGGACTCCTGAAAAGGCCCATACATATATAACTGTAAGTGCTATAAAAATAATCCAGCGATATACACTCGGTTTCTTCGGTTTCGGTACGATTATCGTCGTTTTACTCATTATAATTTCTCCCGCAACAATGTACTTACATAATCAATTAGCAATACAACAACAAGAGTATAAATAATAATAGAAGCAGTTTGTTGATATTGTAAAAATCCAAGTGTACGATCGTAATACAATCCAATACCACCCGCTCCTACTAAGCCTAGAACAGCTGCTGCACGCACATTCACCTCAAATGTATAAAGGACATAGGAGACAAAGTGCGCTTTTACTTGCGGAATTACCCCATAAACAATCCATTGCACCTTATTTGCTCCTACCGCTGTCATCGCTTCTAATGGACCTGGGTCAATTGATTCAATTGACTCATACAACAATTTCGCCACGAGTCCAATCGAGAAAAAAGTAAGCGCCAAAATACCTGGAAGTGGTCCTATTCCAAAAATAGCTACGAAAATTGCCGCTAATAATAAATCTGGTATTGTCCGGATAAAATTTAAAATCAATCGAGCTGGACTGTACAAAAATGCGCTAGTAAACACATTACTTGCCGCAAATAGTGCAATTGGAATAGCTAAAATCGCTCCTAAAGTCGTCCCAATAATTGCCATGCGTATTGTATCTAACATTGCTGTTGTAATAACTTGAAAATAGCTCCAATCTGGCGGCACCATCTCTTTCAGCAAATCCATCATATTAGGAAAACCAACTACTAGTTTTGCAAATGATGCGTCGACCTGCACACTACTTCCCCACAAAAGTAAAATAACTAGAATAGCCGTTAACATATGTTTCAATTTACTCGGCGGCTTCGGTATCGATTTCGAATATATCGTCACGTCATTCATTTAGCTGCCACCTCTAATAATTCGCTTTTCTGAGCTACGTCCCCATAAATTTCAGCAAATTTTTCATCTGTTGCCTCTTCTACCAATCCATCAAAAACAATTTCACCTGCATGTAATCCAATAATGCGTGTAGCATATTGCCTAGCTAAATCAATAGAATGCAAGTTTACAATTGTTGTAATTCCAAAATCTTCGTTAATTTTTTTCAAATCATCCAGCACTTGCTTTGTTGTAAGTGGATCTAACGACGCGACAGGTTCATCTGCCAATATAATTTTCGCTTCTTGCGCCAATGCTCTCGCAATCGATACACGTTGCTGTTGTCCTCCTGATAATTCATCTGCCCGTGCATATGCTTTTTCTAAAATATTCACTCTTTTTAACGATTGAAATGCGAGCTCCAAATCCTCTTTTGGAAATAGACCTAACGTTGTACGCAGTGTCGAATGATACCCAACACGTCCAGCTAATACATTCTTCAATACCGTTGACCGCTTTACAAGGTTAAAGCTTTGAAAAATCATACCAATATCTCGACGCATACGTCGTAACCCTTTTCCTTTTGCAGCAGTAATAGACTCACCTTCTATTATGATTTCACCTTCCGTAATCTCATGAAGGCGATTTACCGATCTGAGAAGTGTAGACTTTCCAGCCCCGGATAACCCTACCATTACAACAAACTCACCTTTTCGAATTTTTAAATTTATATTATTCAATCCTTTTGTACCATTCGGATACACTTTAGAGACATTCCGAAACTCTATCACACATCTTACCTACCTTCTATGTATTCAAAACGGCAAACTAACTGAAACCACACACTTTCCAGTTAGTCACCATTTTCATATGTATTATTGTGTTTTCACTTTCTTTCCATAATCACGAACGATATCAAATTTACTATCATCAGATTTAACGTATCCTTCATGCGAGTATACTTCTTTAATGATTTTGCGCCCTTCTTCATTCTCTCCAATTTCAATGAAAGCATCTTGCAATTTCTTGCTCCACTCTGCATCTAAATCTGAACGTACAGAAATTGTATCGTTTGGAATTTTCTCCGTAAATTTCACTATTTTCGTTTGATCAAATATATTCGGATAATCTTTTTTAACAATATTACGCGCATCTTGGAATACAACAGCTGCATCTACATCACCATTTAAAAGAGCAATAAGGGACTGATCGTGACCTTTTAATGTAACAGGTTTCACATCTTTCAACG
The DNA here is from genome assembly GCF_016892495.1 of Bacillus sp. RIT 809. Classification (NCBI taxonomy): domain Bacteria; kingdom Bacillati; phylum Bacillota; class Bacilli; order Caryophanales; family Bacillaceae; genus Bacillus; species Bacillus sp. RIT 809. Next base: position 175,897 of record NZ_JAFEMR010000007.1, read on the forward strand.
GATCGATTCCCTCTTTTAACAGCACCGCTGCCGGCCATACATACCCGGCTGATGATGTTACATCTTGATAACCAATTTTTTTACCTTTTAAATCTTTTACACTATTAATATTAGAATCTTTCTTAACAACAAATTCAGATTTATAAAAATCTACTAAATCTTTTGTAGGAGCCCCCGTTTCATCCTCTACTCCAAAACGTTGCGCCTGTAAAATTACGTTTGCAGCCTTTTTCTCATGCGCTAACACATACGCGGTTGGGGGTAAGAAACCTACATCTACTTGCTTAGACGCCATCGCTTCTACAATTGTATTGTAATTTGTTGAAATACTAACTTTTACCGGAATGTTTAATTTATCACTTAATAACTTTTCCAATGGTTTTGCCTTAGCTTCTAACGTATCTGCATTTTGAGAAGGAACAAATTGAACATTTAACGTCTTCGGTACATATCCTTTTTTTGTATCTTCATTTTTACTTGCACTTGATTCCTTCGTTCCACAGCCACTTAATAATCCTGCTGCTAGTACAACTGTTGTGCTCATTGCAAAAACTTTTTTCAACATGTTAATGCCTCCATTTTCTATTGTCATAAAATAACCTTCCGTAAACATGAAGAAATATATCATACATTTTCACGAATAATTGTCTATTTACAGAATCTTTACACATTCTATACACTCGCATTAAAATTCTCTTCATATTTTTGATATGATTAACCTGAAGATAACAATAGAAAAGGTGAATGCTGTTGAATCAAAATCAAATTGTAACTTTAAACATCTTATTAACAAGTGATATACATGGTACTGTTTATCCGATTCACTATCAAGATAACTCCCAAGCAGACATTGGTTTAGCTAAAATTTCCACTCTTATAAAAAAAGAACGTTCTCAAAACACAAACGTTCTTTTAATTGATAACGGGGACTTCATTCAAGGAACACCATTTACTTATCATTACGCTACATACGAAAAAGATATGGAAAACCCAATGTCCTTATTAGCCAACTACTTAGAGTATGACATTGCAATTATCGGAAATCATGAATTTAATTATGGAATGGATATATTAAATAATGCTGTGGCTACTGCAAATTTCCCTTATCTATCAGCAAACATTTTAGATAAAAACAGAAAAGAACCTTATTTCGGGAAACCATATATAATAAAACATATTGAATCAAATATAAAAATTGCTATTTTAGGGGTGACAACGCATTACATCCCCCATTGGGAACACGCACATCATATTAAAGATTTACAATTTGAAGATGCATTTGAAACAACAAAAAAATGGGTTTCTTACATCCGTAAACATGAGAAACCAGATTTACTAGTCGTAGCCTATCACGGGGGATTTGAACGCGATTTACAAACTGGGGTACCGACTGAAGTTTTAACAGGTGAAAACCAAGGATATGCAATGTGCCATGAAATTGAAGGCATAGATATTTTACTAACAGGCCACCAACACCGAGAAATCGCTCACACCGTGATTAATGGTGTAACAATGTTGCAGACCGGATGCAATGGACACTCAGTTGGAAAAGTAACAGTAACATTCGAAAAAGCAGAACAAAAATGGGTGAAAAAAGAGAGTTATTCAGAGTTATTGCCCGTACAAGGAATTGCGGCAGACCAAGATGTTCTTTCCTTGGTTGCCGATTATGAGGAGAAAACACAAAATTGGCTTGATCAACCTATTGGACTAATCTATGGGGACATGCAAATTTCAGATGCTATGCAAACTCGTTTGCAAGACCATCCTTTTATTGAATTCATAAATAAAATACAGATGGATATAGCTAATGTTTCAATTTCTTGCACAAGTTTGTTCCATAATACATCTCCAGGTTTCCCGAAACATGTAACAATGCGTGACATCGTTTCTAATTATATTTATCCAAATACATTAAAAGTAATTAGAATAACCGGAGCGGATATAAAAGATGCTCTCGAACTCTCTGCTTCTTATTTCACATTAAAAGCCGATGGATCCATCATCGTAACCCCTACCTACATAGAACCAAAGCCGCAACACTATAATTACGATATGTGGGAAGGGATTTCGTACGTATTAAACATTTCAAAACCAATTGGTGAGAGAGTAGAATCTTTACAGTATAAAGGTACTCCCCTTAATATAAATGAAGAATATGACGTTGTTATGAATAATTATCGCGCAAGTGGCGGAGGGAACTTCTTTATGTTTCAAAATAAGCTAGTAGTAAAAGACATACCAACAGATATGTCTGAACTTATCGCTAACTATATATTGAAGCACAAAAGGATAGAAGCAACAGTCAATCACAACTGGAAAGTTATTAAATAACGAATTTAACAAATAAAAAAAGATGGGCTATGCCCATCTTTTAATTTAATTTTGCATTCTCTTTCTTTTTTAAAGCTTTTAATTTCGCCGGTGTAACATCCGTTCCTTCTTCGTTAACGACTTTAATTCCTTTTAATTCGTTTAACATATTTTGACGAAATCCTTTTAAATATTGTTCACGTAGCGATTGGCGCTCACGTTGTTCTTCTTCAGTTAAGCCTTCAGCTTTTGCTTTTTTCGCTAAGAAGTTAATGCGTTCAATGAGTTCTTGACTTGGCATCTCGAATCCCCCTTCTACTCAAAACTGATTATTATCATACAATAGTTAGTCCTCTTTATCAAGCAATTGCTTTGTATATTCTACATACCTTCGATGTACAGTTGCTTTTGAAACATCATGACCAAAACCACGAAGTGTTGCTGCAATTTCTTCAAAAGTTAATTCATTCCGGCGTAAACGTACAATTTCCTCAATTGGCACTTCTTTTTTCTCACGTCCTATACTTAAATGACGATTTTTCAAATTATTCTCTGGACGAAATCCTTTCTCTACCGCCCTTTGCATGCCACGTTTAATTTTTAAATTGTGGATCTTTCTTTGATACTCTTCAACAATCCCTATTATATTTAGCACCATCGAATCAGAATCTGAAAGCTGTAATTCACCACTATGCGTGTGCGTATAAACTTTTATCCCCTCTTTATGTAAACAATGCATTAATGCAATCTTTGCATTTCCTCTACCAAGACGCGTTTCATCTTGTATAAGTAGTACATCAACTTGTTCATCTCGAATTGTATCTAGCACTTCTAATATGCCATCACGTTCAATTGTATAACCGCTAGCCTGCTCCTCAATTACCTTTGTAACATCCATTTGATAGCGCTCAGCTAAATGCAATAATTCATCTTTTTGACGCAATAATGATGTTTCTTGTTCTTCTTTTGTTGTGCTCACACGTGCATAAATAATTGCATTCATTTTGAACCCTTCTTTCTCACTATATCTTCCTTATAGTGTATCATAAATTTGCCTTTCGTTCGAACTTATGTTTGTAGAATGTTTTTTCGCATGTTATACTTAATAATAAGAAAAATGAAAGAAAACGAGGTGTTAGAAAACATGGAAAAGTTAACGAAACGCCAGCAAGACATTCTCGACTTTATTAAGCTAAAAGTACAAGAAAAAGGATATCCACCTTCCGTACGTGAAATCGGTCAAGCAGTCGGCCTTGCTTCTAGTTCTACAGTGCACGGACATTTATCACGACTAGAAGAAAAAGGATATATTCGACGCGACCCAACAAAACCACGCGCAATTGAAATTTTAGGTGACAACCGAATAGAAACACAGTCAGTTATTCAAGTTCCAATCGTCGGAAAAGTTACTGCCGGTTTACCGATTACAGCAGTCGAAAGTGTAGAAGATCACTTCCCACTTCCAGCTAGTATCGTTGCTGGAGCAGATCAAGTGTTTATGTTACGCATTTCTGGAGATAGCATGATTGAAGCTGGTATCTTTGATGGTGATTTAGTTGTTGTTCGCCAACAACAGTCTGCAAACAACGGTGAAATTGTAGTTGCTTTAACAGAAGATAACGAAGCAACTGTTAAACGTTTCTATAAAGAAAAAGATTATTTCCGTCTACAACCGGAAAACTCTTCACTAGAACCTATTATTTTAAAACAAGTGTCAGTTATCGGAAAAGTAATTGGCGTATATCGTGATTTACATTAAAAATAATAAAAAGAAGATAATTCCCTTATTTATATAGGTAATTATCTTCTTTTTATATTTTGATAGATTTCCGTTCATTCAAAAGAATGCGTTTCATTAATTATTAACGTGTTTCAATAGTAACATCTCCAGCAGCGGTTTTACCGCTAATCTTTTTACTACCATTACCAATCGTTATAGTTTTATTGTCTTCATTAAAAATTGTCACGTCTCCAGCAGCGGTTTGCCCAGTTATAACTGCATCTTGTGGTTTTTCCAATAAAGTAATATCTACATCTCCAGCGGATGAATTTACTTTTATCTCTTGATAAGAACGTTCTGGTACAAATATAGTCAATGTAGGCGTTTGAAATCCGAAATTGTAAAAGGAAAAATTAAATGAAACACCTTTTTCTATTTCCCCTATGACTTTTAATGTGTCACCATCTTCAGCAATACGAATCTCCTGTTTACTTACGTCTCCTGTTTGCTTTACATAAAAAGAGGAATCAGGAGATTTTTGGACAACAATATCTCCAGCATCTAACTTAACTTCCACATTTTTTAGCGTTTCGTTTTTAATAACTTCTTCCTTATTTCCTTTCTCTACAGTTTCTACTGCTTTCTTATATGTTTGTGAAATCCCTATTACTCCAATAATGATACAAGCGATAGCTACTAATAATATTTTTTTCATCATCTACTCCCCTTTTATCATTTTGAAGTTCCATACTACATAGCGTACACATAATATTTTAAACCACTTCGTACTATAATAAGCTACAATACATAACAACAAACCTACTCCAACAAACGTTATACTAACGAAAAGATCCAACCATATAAAAGTACCCATAAATACTTTTACAATAACGAAAAATGGTGTCACTACACTAGCAATACCACCGACCCAAAAGGAAAATATAAAAGCTATAATTGCAATTAACGGGCCTAACACAATAATAAAATTAAACAAACTAAGTCCAACCGCTGCCAGGACAGCTCTTGTTACATTCGAAGTCGATGGATCTTTTTTCATCTCATCAAAGCGATACAAAGCAAGCAAGTCTTTCGCAATTACTTTCGGAGAACCAAGCCCCTTTATTATTTCTGATTCAGTTTTCCCCTCTTCCATCCCAAACTGAAAGTGCTCTTCATAATCAAATAAAATATCTTGTCGCTCTTCTTCTGGTAACTTTCTAAGATGACTTGATAATTCTTTAAGAAACTGTTCTTTACTCATCCCATTCCACCCCTTCAATAATTTCTTGAACACCTTTAGCAAAATCACGCCACTCCGTCACTAACAAATGAAGTTGCGTCTCCCCTTGCTCTGTTAGTTGATAATATTTACGGGGCGGTCCTTCCGTGGATTCTTTTAAATATGTTTGAAAATATTCTTCTTTCGTTAAACGACGTAATAGCGGATATACAGAACCTTCCGATATTAAAAATTTATTTGAAATTTGCTGAACAAGTTCATAACCATAACAATCCTTACGTTTTACAAGCGCCAATACACACAGTTCTAACACACCTTTTTTAAACTGAACGTTCAAGGACAATCCCCCCTTTCTTATTTCAGTACTGTTCAATACACGGTACCTGTTATATCCATAATATACCACTCGGTACTGTTTATTGCAAGGTACTAAATTATATTTATTCCCAAAATTTACAAAATATAAATATAAAAGCCCGAATAAGATCTGCTGTAACTGACCATTATCCGGGCTATCATTCAACTCGAATTACAATAATACAAAATTTCATTCAATCTTTCTCCTCTATGAACCTACTTCTACTTGTTTACCTAATAAATTACGAAAAACACCTTTTCTCTCTTGAGCGAGTTGGTTAAATGCTCCTCGTTGAACGACCTCTCCCTTATCTAGTACGATGACTTGATCAGCATTACGTATCGTTGATAAACGATGTGCAATTACAATAATAGTCATCTGGCCCTTTAATTTTTCTAACGCACTTTGAATTAGCGCTTCGTTTTCTGTATCTAACGAACTTGTTGCCTCGTCTAAAATTAAAATAGAGGGTTTTCGTAATATCGCTCGCGCCAATACTAAACGTTGCCTCTCTCCGCCCGAAAGCCTAACTCCTCTATCCCCAATAAAAGTATCAAGCCCTTTTGGTAGCATTCGTACAAATTCAGCAGCAGCAGCAAAATCTAATGCAGCCCAAATTTGTTCTTCACTTGCATTCGGCTCAATCATCAATAAATTTTCTCTTATGCTTGCATTAAATAAGAATGGATCCTGCTGAACATAGCTAATAGATTTCCTTAAAGCCAATAAATTTTCACTTGTAATAGTCGCATCATCTATTAAAACTTTTCCTTGTTCTGGTTGAATCAGTCCCATCAAAATATCAATTAATGTACTTTTTCCAGCACCCGATCGCCCAACAATTGCTGTCATACAATTCGATGGAATTTGCAAATTAATATTTTGAAGAGCATATACAGGTTCGTTTTCATTGTAACGAAAACTAACATTTTTACATTTGATTCCTTCTTGTATAGTTAACGGTTTTATACTTTTAGATGATTGCCTTACATCTCCCAATTCAATTGCTTCGTTGCATTCTCTCTCCAATTCTAATAAAGACTTAAAAGCAGGAATATTTGCAGCTAATTGCTCCAAGTTGGATTGAATCCCAGTAAACCTAGGCCATAGTCTAGAAAAAATAAGAACAATGACTATTAATTGTCCTGGCTGAGCCTGAAATAATTTTATAGATGTAAAAATAAGTAACGCAATTAGAATAGCCGATGCAAACTTATAAAAAAATTGCGATTGATTTTTCAACTTAATATATGCTAGTTGTTCCTTTTCCATTTTTTCACACCAAGTACTGAGCCATGTATATCTAGACTCTTCTAACATGTTACTCTTTATATCTTTAATACCGTTAAAGTGATCTGTTATACCACCAAGATAATCTCTTGCTATTTCAGATGTTTGGTTTCCTAATACCCTTGATTTTTTTATATAATGTCTAGAAAAATATGCAAGTATTAAGCCTGTAAACAGCACAAAAATTGTTATTTTTATAGAAAACCATAGAGCAATTCCAATTTGTATTATAGTAAAAATACATGATGTTAAAAGTTGAAGAAATAAATTGGTTCCAACCATAACTCGTCCTAATTCCTCAGTCAGTGAATTAATCAAATCTGACTTTCTCTTTTTCACAAAGAAACTCCAATTAACTCGTAATAGGGCATGGTAAATTTGTAACCTTAAATAGTTTGTAAAGCGCATTATAATTTTCATATTTCGAAGAGCAAGATTTTGTTGTAAAAGCGATTGGGCAACCACTAATATAATATAAATGCTTAAGATAAGTAACAGTCTCACCGTTTCAGGGATTTCTTGTAAAACTTCAAATATCGCTATACCCGGAATTGAACCCATATTTATTTCGATAACGCCACTAATATTAATCATGGGAAGTAACAAAAGAAGCCCTATCCCTTCCAATAAACTAACTAATGCCATCCCAAATAAATTTACATATAGTATTTTCCCCGAAAAAGCATATAATTTTTTCACAAAATATAAGAGATGTTCCACTTTTATTTCCTCCTATGTTAGCTCATGCTTCCTCACCCTTCTCCACGTGCATAGAAAAGGTCGTAAAGGAAAATACAAAAAATGAAGGTATTTAGGTAACGGTAAAGTCTTTGCATCTATCGGATAAGGATATAAATGACTCAATATAAATAAAAATCTTTGACGTTTTGACATTAATGAATATAAATGACGACTGTGATACTTTGATACTTCTTCCGGGATTGGTGGCGTGTGTAGATTTATCATTTGTTTTAAATAAAACAGTGCATCCTGCGCTAATCTCCTAGCATACTTTTTGTTTTTCCATATTTTCATTTCTTCAATAATTGTTGAATTTAACAATTTATTTGACAGAATCAACGCCTGCCCCACTATATGTCCAGATTGATATTTATTTAATAGCTGATTAATTTCTAACCAATTCATCTCTTGTTCTATCATTTTATTTACATCTACTAACCAGCGTAATCTTGACCATCCATGACGTGCTCCATGAGAACAAAGAAATATAAATAAATCCTCTTTCCCTAATACATATACAGGACTGCTTACTAATGTACTTTTTCTTTTCCTCTTCCATAATTCCACAAATTTCATTTCCTTCCCAGGACCTGGATTTAGCCGCCAATGAATTTCCAGTTTAATTTTCTTTCCAGGGTGAAAAAATGTTATATGATGATGCCTCCATTTCCAATCATTTAATACTGTTTGAATATATTCATCCTTCACATACCCTTGTTTTAAAAGAATTCTTTCTGCATTCTCCAACTGATTAATCGGGATAAGAACATCTAAATCACAAGATGTTCGCAAGGAGACATCGCCATAAAGATCATGCGCAAGTGCTGGTCCTTTTAAAAAAAGAGTACTAATATCATTTTCAATAAACCATTTACTTACTTGCTCCATTTCAGCACTTAGAAATAGCATTCGAAACATATTCTCTTTAAAGTTTTGACGCAATATATTCATAATGTGAGATGGAATTAACCCTTTATTTACTCCGTTCACCTTTGGATAAATATATGGATGCACCCGATGATGCATTGCCAATTCAAGAAACTTAGTCCAATCAATATCTACTGGCCACTCACTTTGATTTCCAAGTACGCTATCATCATTACGCAACTTCAAAATTTCCAATAATAATATTAACTCTTTAGACAGACATTCTACATTAAGATGAAAATCATTACTCATTTTATTCTCCTTTAGTTGTTTTTCAATCTACTTTCTTTGCAAACGTTCCAACTACAGTGAATTTCTCCATCCCTTCCGATCCAGTGATGTAAAAAGGACCACTTCGTAGCCACGCATGAGCAACCATTTTTCCATCTTCATCCTTTGTAGTTCCTAAATAAAGCGTACTCTCAATTTGGCGTCTCTCTAGCATTTTCATCCCAGCTATCGCTTTCACAAGACATTGACTATCCCAAAGAGTATGGCGACTCGTAATTTGAATAACTTCAGCTATATTTTTAAGCATCCTAATATTAGATTCAACATAATTTAAAGATGTTTCATCCATATAAATACCTAATGTAGGGGCAGACTTAGAGAATGACATAAATTTGAGAATACGAGCCCATCCTAAATATATATATGCCTCTATGAATAAAAATCTGGTCTTCATATCTAGTGATAAAAAAAAGGTTAACTTTTTTACTATATTCATTTATCTCCCTACTTCTTTTTTCAAAATAGAAAACTAGATCAAACTACTTACTTTACTTCAACCAGCTCTTCTTCTAACAACATTTCCAAAAAGGAAAGAACTTGTCCCTCACATTGTAATTGTTCTACTTCATACTCTGATATTAAAGTAGTAACTAACTCGGTTACTGATATTGGTTTTTCAATAAGTTCCCATATAACCCCTCCCATTTTCCCTAAATTATAATATTTACCATTTTTTATACTTAACATGACTTTTTCTCCATCCATATCACTTACTACATTCCCTTTTACTTGTGCAACACATTGATTTAATAATATTGCTTGTTTTTTAATCATGAATTATTCTCCTTTATTTATAGTTGTTAATATAAGAGAAACTAATTGTGGAGCACTATATCCTCTCTCCGGTCTACATAATTCATACAAATCAACCTTAGTTAAAATAGCAGCAGAGGTCGTAAAATGCCATTCCATTAATCCTAAACCCTGGATAAGGAAATTGCGAAATGTATGACGATATAGAGTGTAAAATCGCTCAAGTTTTTCTATATGACGAATTCCCACCTCGCCATTCTCTGTTTTCACTAATTCTACTACCCCTTCTAGGGGGATTGATTCAGCAATATATTTAGAAAGAACAGGAACATTGTATTTTGTTTCCCTACCATATATCGATCGATAGTTGTTTGTACCCATTCCTAAATTATCCAAACTATCTTGCCACAATTTTTGTTGTGGATAAGATGGGATGACTACTGGGGAATTTGTATCACTTGAAAATGATATCGCTATTACATCATCACTTAAAAATTGATAGCCTTCTTGTATAAATGCTGACGCAAGCGTAGACTTTCCAGCACCTGAATCTCCTACAAATGCATATGCTTTTCCATTAATAATTACCGCACTTCCATGCAATGGATACACTTTTCTTTGCATCAATATGGCGCCCATACAAGTTCCTAAAATCCAAAGCCGAATCATATCCTCTTCATACTCTTTCATGGGTGAAACAAATATTTTACTGCCGTCTTGAATAGCAAATATTGCAATATCAGGAACCTGAAACATAACTAAATCTTTATTAATTACAAATTCATCTTGTTTATCTGATAAATCCAACCATAATTCCGACAAATCTTTAATTCTTATCTCAATATCTATTGAATCTATTTTATTGTTGACATAAGGTAGTTCTGGTAGAGAGATATCACTGATAATAAATAGACCAAATGCTTTATATACTATATCGGTGTTAGTTATTAACATTATTTTCATCCCCAATATTACGATAGTAATATTAAATCTCCTTATACATTTTCACGTACAAGGAGATTTAGCATGTAAAACAATCCATATTAAATATACAAAATCCATTTAGCTTTAAACATTTGAGCAAAATAAACTAAATACTTTTATTCTTATCACCTAACTAAAAGTTAGATCACCCTTAGGAGTATGGTCCGGAAAAGCGGCATCAGTATACTCTCCTTCTTTCCCCAACATTGTCATCTTCACATCCAACACCTCTAAAATAGGTTTCTCCCATTCTTTTTTCATATGATCACCTCCCTTCAAATAAACGTTTTTATGTACCGATAAACAATTAAACTACGCATTAAAACTTTATAATCGAAATTAATCGCATTTTCAGGTCTCGCATCTTCTCTAACCTTGTATAGAGCTTCTTTTATGACCTGACCATTTAAATACTCTAAAGCTTTTTCATCTACACTTAGTTGCTCTATTTCGTCTATAAATGTTTTCCAATATGGAATCATTCGATGGACCCAATCAACACCTTGGACACCTCTAGTGTTTTGATTTAATCTAATCTTATCTGGCAGCATTTTTTCTGTAGATCTTCGGATTAAAGCTCGGTCCAATCCATTTTGCACATATTGTTCTTCTGGTACAGATAAACAAAAACGAATTACACGTATATCATTAGTTGGATCACGCTTCCATAATCCATAGCGTAAAGATAGCTTTGCTGCAAGTGTACTACCTGCATTCCAATGAAAAACATCTTCAAAATGTTTTCGGCGTTCCTCATATATATTTGACTCAGAATACCATCCCGTTTGTTCTAACCCATATTCTTCAAATTTCTCGAAAATCCTTGTATTTTTTGCAAATTTCGGATTGATTAACATTGGCCTTTTATTTACTTTATTTTGTGAAAAAATCCGATCCACAACTGGAAATCCAATCCTAAATATATCTGGTATTCTGCGTAATCTATCTCCACCTGTATTTTTACTATATTGATTTAATTCTTTATACAGACGAATCCATTTTAATTTTTTTAGTAGGATAGCATAGTACTCTAAGGCATATCCCCACGATATGGTAAAATTCCCTCTATCACCATTTAATAATACTCCAACACCTTCCTCATGAGCTTTTTCAAACATCCCTTTTAACCAAAATGAGTTTTCAAAGAACTTATATGGCGTCTCTAGTATTTCTAAAAAGCTATCTATCTCTGAATATGAATTTTTCCCCTTAAAATCTAAGTAATGCTCCCGAATTCCTCCTACATGTTCTATAGTTGATTTGATATACACACTCTCATTCGGCACTAGCTGTTTAGGTGTAAAATCTACGAAATCATGTGGCGGAATATAGCTGAAAGTATGTAATTTTTTATTTTCTTTTCGCATTGTATTTACTGCAAAGCTGACAACAGCTCCTGAATCTAATCCACCACTTAACTGAGCACCTACATTAAGGTGTGTACGTAATCTATCATCTACCGCTTTTTGAAAGACCTCTTGAAATGCTTCTATGTACTCTTCGTTTGACTTTAATTTCAGCCTCTCATTTACAGTTAGAGTACAATATCTCATAAGCTTTATTTTATTTTTATCTATCACAATACTATGTGCTGGGGGTACTTGTTCTATGTGTTTATACGGTGTGATTGAAGTATCTACCGCATCTATCATGCCAGATACCGCCAAATACTCAGCTAACCATAGTTCATTTAATTCCTTACGTACATACGGTAATGATAATAACGGACTTATTATGGTACAAAAAGCAAATCGTTGATGATCACGAAAATAATAAAGAGTTCGACTTCCTGAAAAATCCCTTGCACCAAACAGTTTTTGGTTACGTTCGTCCCAAATCATAAAAGCAAAATCGCCAACTAAATACTTCGGGGACTCCTCTCCCCATTTTTGATAAGCACGTAAAATCAATTCACTGTCAGCCATCCCTTTTCTTTCAACATTATCCACTTGCAACCTATCAAACAATTCCATTCTATTATCAATGATTGCATCAGCAGTAATAATTAATTTCGATTTAACATCATAATAAGGTAATTGTTCACCGATTGATTCTGGTGTGATCCATTGGGCATGGCAACCAAAGAATATATGTTCTTTGTGTAATATTCGAATCTCATCTGCAGGGTACTTGCTTAAACAACTCATTACTCCTCTTCCATGTTCAATCGATACAGGCTCGTTATTAAAGTGAATAATGCCAGCTATAGCACTCATTTTCCCCTCCTATTATGTAATAAGTTGCTATAAATTCTTTTTAAAGAACAAATTGTTATATTCTCCCCTGGATAAGTAAATACTCCAATTAAATCAAGGTATAGATATGTTAAAAATACCATTACATTTATCGTGAGTCAATTAAAATACAGTAAATTCAAATAATTAATCCGAATTAATCGACCTTTATAAAGAACAACAATTCAGATATTTATAATTCCAATATTTTTTACCCTTTCTCCAACTATCAGGAAGTATCTATACAATAAAAACATTCACTACTTATTGCTCTTCAACATATTCCATTTTATATTAATTTAATTATAGCCTGAGTAACTCTCCGCTGATCCTCATCCGTCATATTGGACCCAGAAGGCAAACAAATCCCCTTTTTAAATAATTTTTTAGATACATCATTATCTTTCTGATGAGAATAATACTTATATTCTTTAAAAAGCGGCTGCATATGTAGTGGCTTCCAAGTAGGACGCGCTTCAATATTCTCTTCAGCTAAAGTTGTTACTATTTTTTCAATAGAGATTCCAGATTCCACTTCATCAATCATCATAGTTGTAAGCCAACGGTTCGAACGAGTATTTTCTAATTCCGGCATAAAGTAAAATCCCGGTATATGAAATAACTCTTCATAATACCGCTTAAATATACGCCTTCTAGAGCTCACTCTATCTTCTAACACTTCTAATTGTCCTCTCCCAATACCAGCTAATATATTACTCATTCTATAATTGTAGCCCACTTGACTATGCTGATAATGAGGTGCTGGATCTCTTGCTTGAGTTGCTAAAACCTTCGCTTTTTCTATCGCTTCCACATCATCAGAAACTAGCATTCCACCGCCCGAAGTTGTAATAATTTTATTTCCATTAAATGAATAAATACCAAATCTTCCGAATGTACCACTTGCTTTTCCTTTATATGTAGAACCTAGAGATTCTGCTGCATCCTCAATTATGGGAACATCATAGTGATTACAAAGCGAAAGAATTTCATCTAATTTCGCACTCTGACCATATAAATGAACAAGAATGACAGCCTTAGGTAATTTCCCTGCTTTATCAGCATCATGCAACGCAAGTGCTAGAGCTTGTGGTGACATATTCCATGTTTCCGGTTCTGAGTCAATAAATACCGGTTCAGCTCCCAAATAAACAATCGGATTCGCACTCGCTACAAAAGTGAAACTTGAACAAAATACTGTATCTCCCTTTTGAACATCTAATAATCGCAAAGCTAGATGAATGGCAGCAGTACCTGAACTAACCGCAGCCCCACCTTTAACTCCTACAAAAGAAGCAAGCTCTCTTTCAAATTCATCTACATTTGGACCAAGAGGTGCAATCCAATTTGAGTCAAAGGCATCTTTTATATATTTTTGTTCATTTCCGCTCATGTGTGGAGAGGAAAGATAGATTCGTTTTTTGTGTTGAACGGTTTGCATGTAAACACACCCTTTATACATATTTAAAATATTATGTATCTAAAAACATATGCTTTAATACAGGGATCTCAGGAAGTCTTCTTAAACTATTAATTGTATAATGCGCTTTATAATCTTGCTCAACTATAAGATTACGGTAAATCCCATCTTCTCTATTAATATGAATTGTTATCCACTTTAGTTTCTTGGCAGTTATAAAATCCTTACTTAAATTATCTCCTATATAAACACACTGCTGATGAGGAACCTGTAGTTCCTTACTTATTTTTTCATAAGGAATTTGGCTCGGTTTCCAATATTCTTTTCCAAGCTTATCAGTGAGAATTATCGAATGAAATCTCCCTTTTAACTTTAATGCATTAATCTTCTTTTCTTGGGTAACTAAATATCCGTCTGAAATAAGTCCTATTTTAACGGTATTAACTAAATTATTTAGTACCCACTCCGCTTCATCCAACAATTGAATATCTGGTTTATGAAACCTATACTGTTCTATCAAATTACTAATCAAATTTTCATCGTAAGGAATGTTTAACTTTTCAAGCGTTTTATTAAACACAAACCCTCTTTCCCCCAAATCAAATAATTGAATTGCAGCATTATAAAATCCAGTTTTCTTGTAGTTCTCTTCAATCCACTCATCCACTGCTTTAAAACCACTTACGATATAATCCTTTTCTTTATATAAAGTATCATCCATATCAAAAACAATTGCTTTAATCACCATGTTAAGTACTCTCCGTAAAAACCGCTTCATCATATCTAAGCATTGTTAAATTTTCTCTCCAATCAAAGTCCTTATCTATAAACACTTCCCCCTGACACATTTTAATTGTCCAAAGTGGAAAATTCGCTCCTGCTTCTATTGATAGCGGAATTCCCCCACCAAAACGTGGGTTTATTTCAATAAACGTAATTTGTCCATCCTCCTTTTTAAAACATTGTAAAGTAATACACCCAATAGGATTAGGAAGAGCTTTTATTACAGTTTCTGCTGCTTTGATGATTTCAATATCCCTCTTGGTCATACCTTTACTTACCTCACCTGCTCGTGTCTCTATACGTAATCTAGGAACGATCGTTTTTATATTTCCATAAAAATCTACCATGGCATCTATTGTGTATTCTTCTCCTGAAACGTACTCTTGTACCATAGCGTTAGGTATATACTCCTTAAAAAATTCCAATTCCTTTTCATTCATTATTTTTGTTACACCTTTACTAGAACTGCCATCATAAGGTTTAATTAATAGTGGAAATTGATATTCTTTTCTTTCAATCTCTTCATCACTAAATACTCTAGGCGTTGGTATATTATTAGCAACAAAAAAGTTATATGTGTATTTTTTGTTATTAGCTATTTTATTTAATTCCATACTAGAAACTAGTACTTTTACACCAATACCTTCGAAAACCTTCGAATTATTAGCCATAAGGGTTAATTCTGTATCAATTAACGGAATTATTAGATTTATCATTTCAGATCTACATATTTTTAATAATTCATTTATATATCCCTCTTCATTTACACGCGGAACAATAAAATGCTTATCGCTAAAGTAAATGGTAGGAGCAGTTTCTTTTAAGTCTGCAGTAAAGATTTTGCCTTTGATTCCTTCTTGTTTAAGTACTTCCTTAAATTTTTTAATTAAGGTGACCCTCCTACCAGAGCTAGTAAACAAAATATTCATTTTATTCCCCCCCATGCTCGATTCCCCCTTTAAAAACTGGCATAGTCACATGCTTATTATTTGTTATCCCTTCCGACTTTAAAACCTTACTAAAAGTTAGATATAAAATTTTCAAATCTAAAAGAAAACTTTGATTCTCAACATACCATACATCTAATTTAAATTTCTCATCCCATGAGATACTATTTCTTCCATTAATTTGAGCCCATCCAGTGATTCCTGGTCTAACATTATGCCTTTTAGCTTGCTCTTGCGAATATAAAGGCAAATATTCCATTAATAATGGTCGAGGGCCCACCAAACTCAATTG
Source organism: Bacillus sp. RIT 809 (assembly GCF_016892495.1). Lineage (NCBI taxonomy): Bacteria > Bacillati > Bacillota > Bacilli > Caryophanales > Bacillaceae > Bacillus > Bacillus sp. RIT 809. The sequence continues at coordinate 192,190 of NZ_JAFEMR010000007.1, forward strand.
ACCTTTTAGTACATTTATTAATTGTGGTAATTCATCTAAACTATATTTTCTAAGAAATTTTCCAACTTTAGTTATTCTAGCGTGATCAGATAGCAGCTCGCCATTACTATCTTTAGCATCAGTCATCGTGCGAAACTTATAAAGGTAAAAAGGATGTCCATGTATACCTGGACGTTGTTGTTTAAATAGGATAGGTGAGCCTATTTTGAACTTAACTAGGACCGCTACTAAAAGAATAACATGAAAAAAACACAATAATAATAATAAAGAAATAAGTATATCAAAGAGTCTCTTCATTAATAATCATACTCCTTGCTAATATTTTTACGAATGCCGTTTTCAAAGATAAATAAATAGGCCAAAAGACATTCGTTACAAACTTACCTCATTTCACTATACATCTTAGAAAAAAATTTAAGCCTCGTATTTTTTAGTTCCCTTTTTATTTATAAATTTAGCTCCCCTTTAATTTATTGTCAATTTCACTTTTCGAAATTATTTATTTATTCCGTCCACTTATTTATAATTCAATTCATATAAAACAACTACTTCTATTAAATAGATAATTGTCCCATCTATTTCAACGAAAAAAACTATCCAATCGCTCTTTGATTATCACGTGCAATAAAACTCCTGTTGTCAATCATTCGCTCTATAGGTTTATAAATATAATTTATTACATACGATGAAGCAATACATAACGTTATCAACCAAATAAAAATTATGATTGGATATTTAGGTGCAAATATAAGCCCTGGAAAAATTGACATATAAAAAAACATATGAGTCAACCATATGTTTGTCGAATGCTCCCCCAAAAAGGCTAATATATGTTGTATAACACTACTCTTATTCATAAGAATAAAGAAACTAATAAATGCAATAGCCGTAAAAGGAGCGATAATCATAGATTCATAAAAAGCATGTAAAACTATTAACATAATAATCCCTATGGCACAAAGTATATTCTTATAAGGCATGTAATAAAATTTATTATATAGTTTTGAATAAATTTTTTCTTTCGCAAAAATGGTACCCACAATAAACGGAAGTAAAGATGTACCAACCAATACCACGGCATTTACTGACATACCTAGAATTGTATGATGCCCAACATCCAAAACATTTTTTATACGTTGAATATAGCTCACTAAATATATAGTCCCAAAAACCAGTAACAAACTTATTGAATTATATTTCCTCACCATTTTAGTCAATAACGGCGCTAAAAAGACAAGAATAATATATGTCTGTAAAAACCACCATGCACCATTATATGAAGATGATAATACAAATACATTGAGAAGGAACTTTATTATACCACCTGAGAAAACCTCTGATTTGCCTGCAAAAAATCCAACAACAATAAATAGAACAAGCACTACCCAATAGTTCATTAATAGTTTTAAGATGCGTATACAGTTTCTACTTACATTTAATCTTTGTTCTTTATAAAAAATTACATATAAACCATAACCACTTACAAAACAATATATAGGTACACACGCATCTCCAAATAATGCCAAGTAGTAAACTAGCGGTGTTCCGTTGATTATTAAAAAGGTTTCATACATCCCGTTAACTTCTTTCCTAGCAAACAGGTGAAGTAACAACATAAGTAATATAGCTGCTCCTTTCAACATTTTTGTATCACTTTTTGAAATTTCCATAAAATCGAATCTCCTCCTTTCATATCTGCGGGCTTCTTGTTATACATTCCATATCATTTGTTTTGTATTAGCCGTATACAATTCAATTTAGTTGTCGTTATATAATACTTCTTCCTAAAGTTCTAAAAAACTCAGCATAAATAAAAAGCCACTATGCTTATAAAAACATGGTAGACTTTCTTTTTTTATATTAATAATTAAGCACATTACGCATTCATTTGCCCGAACATTACAAACATCGCCAATGGACCGATCTCCTTCCATACAATATCGTTATCAGTAATATTACCGCTGGAAATTGTAGAAAAAGCAGGTGAGATTGTATGTGACATACCATTATTTAAGGATTCATATACATGGTTACCAAAATTAATTCTACTTCCTTTTACATAACTTTTAGACGCTGCCCACGTTTGGTTATTTGCATATCCAGTTCTAGAACAAACCCAACCAATATATCCTCCTGCAATCGGATTTGAATTTCTTAGTTCTTGTCCTAATCTATAATATCCTGTTGTTGGGATAGTTGGTATTCGATAGTATGGATCTATCACACCGTTAACAATATTTCCTTGTAGAAATTCTTTTCCTGTAATCATCATCGTTGCATTATTTAACATGTTATTCTGCATTACGACTTGAAGTGTACTGCTCGTTGTTCTATTGTCTATCCCAACTTGTGTTAAATTTATAGCGGTTATAGTATTATTTTGGATTACTGCTTGTTTGCCTGCAAATGCTGCATCTAAAATAATAATAGTTCTTTGAAGAGTATCATTTGTAATTTTTACAACATTTCCACTTAACACTATATCATCGGATACATTTTGAACATTTAAGACTGTTCCATTGGGTTTTTCAATATGACAATTAATCATCTTGAATGATTTGAGGTTATTTACTGTAAGTAACGTATTGTTTTTATCCGTACTAATGAGCTTACAATCCCTTAATTCCAAAGAATTTGTTGTGCTTGTTGCACCCAAAAAACCAACGTCCTTAAAAAAACAATTCGTATATGTTCCTTCAAATAAGGTTGGGTTTTTAACATTATTAAATAATGTATTTTCAAATATCCATCCTGGTTTAAATGTTCCTACTGTTACATAATTTAAATACAACACATCTTGTCCTTCAAACACGCAGTTCGAAATTGTTTGCGGCTCATTTTTCACCTCTAAAGTCCACTGATATAATGATGATAAAGAAGTTAGTTTATCCGCATCGTTAAAAAAACGACAAGAATCAACTTTAACTACATATGGAAAAGGTGTATCAATAATCATTTTACTATTACAAAAAACATTACTTACTATGTTAATAGACCTGTTCGCATATACACCCTGCGTGTTTATTTGTGTTCCATATACGTAATTATTAGAGAAAATAACATCGCCTGACAAAGAAATTTTTGTTAATCGAATATTATTCCCTGCCACCATTACCCTATCGGCGCCACCATTAACTGCTAGCCCAACATAAGCATTTGATACTGTATTCATAATAGAATTGTCCAATATATAGATGAATTTTCCATTTACAACAATAATATTGTAATTTTTATTATCATGAAAATTATTTCTTTCAATATAGATATATTGGTTTAAGTCATATCCATCTTCAACATCAATTCCACTTTGTGGATTAGTACCTGCAATATGATGAATATTATTATCTCGAATGTATACATTCTTTGCACCACATACACTAATTCCTTGTCTACGGCAGTCATGTAAATTACATTTCTCAATATACGTATATTGAGGGAACGAAGCCACTCGAACATTTATTAAGCAATTTGTAGGAGCAGGAACATTACCTTGATGCAGAACGATCTTAGCGTAACTTGCTCCTTTAGGAGCCTCTACTTCATCAAAAAATTGCACATTATTTTTTGATGATATAAATACATCACTTAAAGTATAAAAAATCACATCATAATAATCGCATTTTATATCAGAACCCAATGCTCCGTATCCATTTCCATACAAACCGAAGTAACCATACTTTACAATAGCCACTTGAGTCATATCAATTCGCAAAGTGGAACGTATCTTTGTTGTACTACTTACTAATGAACCATCTGTTGTATTAATTGCTCCCTGTTCAAATGAACTTGCTAATGATGTAGGAAAAGGTGAAATCTGACCAAAAGTACTGTTCAGTGTAATGGCATCTCCTGTACAATCTAAAATATCTAGATTATCTAAAGATACAAACCTTGTATTGTTCCCCCCATCAGCAGGTGGAATAAAACTCCCCACTTCAATTCCGTACCCTCCCTCATGTGTTCCTCCACTCGAATAATCATGCGTATCTCTATCCCCTTGGATAATACCATTTGTAATCCTGGAGTAGATCTGATTTTTTCGAAAACTTACAATTGCATATCCTGTCAATTTATTCGTTTCCATTTTTAAGATTGCCCCATTTAAATTCAGTGTAAGATAGCTTTGAGGTTCAATAGGGGTTTGTTTGTCGATTAAATATATACCTTTTGGTAACACAACTTCTGTATACCCTTGTTGCGACGCCCAAACTAAAGCATTATTAATCCCTTGAGAAGTATTAACGGCATCAGTTCCATCATTCTTAACATTCCACCTATCTAATTCTAATGTATATATACTTAAAGAATTTGTAATCCCTAACGATTTTGGAATCCATTTTGATTGATTACTATCATAAGTCAAAATATCGTCATTAGAAGGAGGCTTGTTTACAAAATTCAAATCACTCAAACTTCCAAGGCTAGCCTTTCTAATCCACATCAATTTACACCTCTTTTTCACTTTTCTATATATTATGTGCAACATGGTAAATTGATTGGATATAGTAGAATTAATTGTACTTTATAAATATCAATACAGGAATTCACTATTTAGAAAGAACTTTTATAATCCCTTTCTTCTTTCCTGAAAGATTTTCTCCTACTCATTATTTTTGGTCCACTTACCAAATAATTGGAGTAGACGATATAATTTTGAAAAGTAGTTTGGTCCAAAGGAAATTTTTATTGAAGGCCCTTTTGTATTTTCATAACTAATCACAATAAGTTAGATTACAGGAAACTTAGCAATAATATTTTTAATACCCCTTTTAATTTTCCCCTTTTTATACACTCTTTCACCTAGCACGTACAAATATTCTATATTTTTATATTTGATAGCCTCTAAATATTCCTTTGAAAAATAGTCCCTAGAACCTTCGTTATGCAAACATTCTATTACCTTTTCATTCGAAACATACTCTTCTATTAATCCTCTAATGTGCACTTCACTCAGGTTACTATTAAACAAATTATATAGACATGTTTTAAATGTATTTAGCAACATTATACTAATTCCGTTGTATTGCTTTTGTTTAGTATCTAAATAATATTTATTAATAACTTCTTTTTGTATTTGATAACCATTGACCATATCCTCAAATAAATACGGCATATATTTACTTGTTAGTCCGCCCATCCTATAATAATATAAAGTCTCATCAATAATTGTTACCCTATTTGATTTTATAAACATTTCCAAATTATAAAAAAGATCCTCTCCTAAAAAATGTATTTTTTCTAAATATCCCCCACAACTTTCGAGTATCTTCCTTTTATATAACTTTGCAAATAACGAAGATGGGAATGGGTGCCCCCAAAAGTATGCTACTACTAATTCTTGTCTTATTTCCTCCCTATCATAAATTCTATTATTATCGAAGTATTCACTTTTATTTTTTTTCTTAATCAACATACCATTACCTAGAACTTTATACGCATTACAAACTGTAATATCCGCAGAACTTTCAATAGAGTGTTTATATAGTATTTCAACCATTCTCCTGTCAATCCAGTCATCTGCATCAACGAACATGACATAATCAGAACTCGAAACTTCTATTCCTTTTTTTCGAGTTGGAATACTTCCCTCATTATTCTTATTTATTACAATGATTCTTCTATCTAGCTTTTCATATTTCTTACATATATCCAAACTACCATCTGAGGATCCATCATTCACTAAAATCAATTCCAAATCCTCAAATGTCTGGTTAAGAATAGAATTTATACATTTATCAAGTTTTTTCTCTGCATTATAGATAGGTACTACTACACTTATCCGACTCATACACTTCACCGCCCTTTATACAAATAGTCATAGTAAACTGAATCCTATCGTTATTTTTAGATTTTATGGTACATCATTTAAACTCACAATGCTCTAACTGTTAAACATCTAGATGTATGTAATTAAAAAACCGCTATGCTTTTATACATAACGCCCTTTCTCTTCTAGAATAATATCATTCTTAATATATTTACTTATAATACACCTTCTTTTCATTTTATTGTGCACATCAGAATCTTTATCTTCTTATTCTAAGCATAACTTCTATCGATTGAATTAACACAACATATAACATTTTTAGAGTTTTATTCATTCCCCCCACTTATGATCTGTTCGAATAATCTAATGTTTTTTTTATAGGAAAAAAACTCCTTTCGTTCTTTACTTTTTAATTTATAATACTCTATTAATTTAGGAGACGAGAGTATCTTTTTTAACCCTTCATAGATACCATCTTCACTATTTTCAACTAATAATCCGTACTCTCCATTATCTAACATTTCAATAGTTCCATTGCAATACGTGCTTAAAATTGGTAATTCCAAAATAATTGCTTCCGCTACAGCTAAAGGAAATCCCTCGGTTAATGAGGATGAGACATATATACTACACCTACTCATATATTTATATGGATTATCCTTAAATCCCAAAATATCTATTTTCCCACTTAAAATGGGGGTATGAAAAATTATTTCATTTAATTTCTCTCTTTCAGGACCATCTCCTAAAATTATTAAATTAAAATCATAACCTTCACTTAATAATCTTTTACATGAACGCATTAACCTATCAATACCTTTTTCAACACTTAATCTACAAGAACATACGATGTTTATACCATCCTTAAATTCATAATCCAATACCGCTTCATGAGATAGTTTCATTATTTCATTATTATTAATCGGATTAAATAACACTTGACACCGTTCTTTCAAGTCATATTTATTACCAAATCGTTTTCGTGCAGCATTTGTTAACGTAATTATTGTATCGAATTTTCTGTAAGCTCGTCTTTGAATCCATCTTTTATAATTAACAAATGTAGTTGGTTCCTCAGTTTCAAGATGTTCCAACCCTCCATGAATCCACATAACTTTATAACACTTATTAATACTAATTGGGTATGAAAAAAAATCTTTAGTAGTTACAATAATGTCATAATTCTCTTTAACTATGAACTTATTCACAAATATATGAGGCAAACATATAAATAAGTAATACAGTAATCTTTTATAAATGCCTTTAACAGGTTTATAAAAAAGATATTGTATTCTAACATTTTTCGGGATTTTTTTAATATTCTCCTTCTCTCCTTCAGTTCTATACATAATAAACAGAGTTACTTCAAATTTAGTATAATCCAACCCATTCAAAGTATTTACTATAACTTTTTCAACTCCACCTATTGACATTATATCTGTGACTAGCAAAAGTTTCTTTTTCAATCAAAAACACCCTTTCAGAAAAATGACATAAATAGTATTCTAATTACTATATTATGCAACTTGATGAAATTCAAAAACATATTCATAGGTAGGTCTTACTTGAATTTTTATGTGCAAATCGTCTAGATATTATTTTATTGGTTAATGTTTTGAACAAATTGATTAAATATTCGAATTCTTCACTTTTTCTAAACACCATTAAGAAGATTGTATTTGGAATAACTAAACATAAAATGCTACGTATTACCATGTTACTAACGATAGAATTATTAAAGAGATTGCCCAGAATATCCGTTATAATAACAGCGACTAAAACCAGTACTACATACAATCCATATTTAGCAAAATATAATTTCACAGATTTTTTGAAAACTAAATTAAATATAATATAAGGATCGTACCAGAAGTAAGTGCACAATCTACTGATAATGGTCCCAAAAAATACACCTGCAATTCCTATATATTTCGCGAGAATTATAGAAACTACAATGTTTATTACAGCCGCTATAATAGGTCTATATTTTCCTTTTTTAAATAAACCAGTGGTTTCTCTAAAAGTTGTGGCCGTATTTTGCATTCCAGCAGTAAAAAAATTTAGGATTATAGCAAATATTATGTATTTATTAAACACATAATCCTCACCTAACCATAGAGTTATAAATGGATTCATTAAATTCCAAAGACAAACAGTACAAAAACCATATATCCAGAAATTAGCAAAATTCATCACACGAAAAATAAAATACTTTTTTTCCGCATCTTCTTTAGCATTTAAATTCCCGACACTGGCAGTAACAGAATAAAAAAAATACCCCAACAAGGTATTCAATGTGTTTAAAATCAATAAATAGTTCGAATACACACCAACCCAAATAATTCCAATGAATTTAGAGATAACAATATTATCAGTTCCGTTAATTACTACACCACTAATTTTATATAATAATAAAGCATACAAATTTTCAAAGAATAGCTTTCTATCTTCTTTGGATAGTTTTGCATTATTTTCCCCTTGTAAATATGGATATAATTTATTTGCCGTATTGGCAATATATATATTTTCAATTATTCTCAATACTAATTGAACTATTAGTACCAAAATATAATTACTTATAGCTACCAATAAAAAAATTTGTAACGAGTGGGATA
>NZ_JAFEMR010000070.1:0-509 GCF_016892495.1 Bacillus sp. RIT 809
CCTACACTAATCCACCAGTGACGACCATCAAAGGTAACTCTTGGATTTGATGGTTTTTTGTTTCTTGGTAGTTGTTGGCTTGTTTTCACTTCTCCAATGGACTGAATATCAACTACTTTCTTTCCTATAATCAGTCTTTCATAATTGGCATAAAATCCTTGGATTAAATCTTTTTTGGATTTATAAGAAGTGTGATAACCATTTTTGTACTTTTCGAACGAATTTTTCCTCGCCTTGTCAAAATCTTTTGAAGCCTGTTTGGGAACTTGTGCATTGATGTCTTTTAACCACTCATATCTCTTTCGCTTCTTGATCTTTGTAAATCGTTTCTGTAAAGCTAACTGTGAAACAGATTTTCCAAATAGCTTATAGTATCTATCACTCATTCTTTTACAATAGTTATAAGCGAATCTTGCAGCACCAGCATGGTTTCTAAGCACTTTTTCTTGTTCAGGCGTTGGAATCAGTCTGACTTTCTTCGCCAATATCATCAGAATTTAACTCCTTTA
>NZ_JAFEMR010000071.1:0-507 GCF_016892495.1 Bacillus sp. RIT 809
GAAATTTGGTAATTAATCGTATAGTTATTGAAAAAAGTTTTTTGCTTCATTCCACTATCAGTTACAGTAGCTGTATATCTTAAAAGTAGGTTCTTACCGCTACTCTGATCTTTATAAAACCTAACTTCGAAAGAATTACTATTAAAGGTAATCGTCCCATAACCCCCATCATTAAATTGTTGAGGTGTTAAATTTTGATTTCCAACAGCTATAATAAAACCATCTTGATCCAGCGTTTGTCCCGCCTCTAAAGTATCAGTCAAAACTATATCAGAACTAAATTGTTGCTTGTTATTATTTATAGGTATGTCCCACTTCACTTTAGTTGGAGCATCCGCATCCATTCTACCTGTTTTATAGACAAATGGTGCTGTACCTCCACCACCTTCAGTTGGACCCTTAATTGTAATCCTTTGCGTTTGTAATTGTGTACCTAAGTTTGTATCAACTGTGAGCGTTTGTCCCGTTGCTACATCCTTAGTTGCTTGAACTCCAAAATAAAAATAC
>NZ_JAFEMR010000072.1:0-507 GCF_016892495.1 Bacillus sp. RIT 809
ATATTTTTATTTTGGAGTTCAAGCAACTAGTAATGTAGCAACGGGACAAACGCTCACAGTTGATACAAACTTAGGTACACAATTACAAACGCAAAGGATCACAATTAAGGGTCCAGCTGAAGGTGGTGGAGGTACAGCACCATTTGTCTATAAAACAGGTAGAATATATGCGGATGCTCCAACTAAAGTGAAGTGGGATATACCTATAAATAATAACCAGCAACAATTTAGTTCTGATATAGTTTTGACTGATACTTTACAGGCGGGACAAACGCTGGATCAAGATGGTTTTATTATAGCTGTTGGAAATCAAAATTTAACACCTCAACAATTTAATGATGGGGGTTATGGGACGATTACCTTTAATGGTAATTCTTTCGAAGTTAGGTTTTATAAAGATCAGAGTAGCGGTAAGAAACTACTTTTAAGATATACATCTACTGTAGCTGAAAGTGGAATGAACCAAAAAGTTTTTTTCAATGATTATACGATTAATTACCAAATTTT
>NZ_JAFEMR010000073.1:0-478 GCF_016892495.1 Bacillus sp. RIT 809
TTTACTGAAAAATGGTGACGTAATCCAGACACAAGACGTAACAGCAGAAAACAATTGGAATTATACATTTGCAAATATACCTGCATATGATAATGACGGTAATGCCTATACGTACACAGTAAAAGAGCATCCAGTATCGGGATATCAATCGAAAGTTAACGGATATGATATTGTAAATATGAAGATACAGGAAGCGACGGAAGTAGAAGAAGAAGGTAAGTTCGAAACAACAGAAGAAATAAAAGATCTAGAAAAACCGGAAGAGCCAAAGGTGACAGAAGAGCCGAATGTACCAGATAAGCCAGAGGTAACAGAAAAACCGGAAATCTGGGTAAAACCAGAGGAAGAACAAGTGGAAGTTGAAACAACAGAAGAGTTAAAAGAAGAAAAACCGGAAACACCAAAGGTGACAGAGGAACCGAATGTACTAGAGAAACCAGAGGTAACAGAAAAACCGGAGATCTGGGTAAAACCGATT
>NZ_JAFEMR010000074.1:0-470 GCF_016892495.1 Bacillus sp. RIT 809
TATTTAATTTAGAAAAAATGGAGGAGGTAGAGGGATTCGAACCCCCGCGCGACTCTCGCCGCCTGTCGGTTTTCAAGACCGATCCCTTCAGCCGAACTTGGGTATACCTCCGAGATATGAACTTTGAGTGGTGGACCTTGTAGGACTCGAACCTACGACCGGACGGTTATGAGCCGTCTGCTCTAACCAGCTGAGCTAAAGGTCCTTATGGTAGCGGCGGAGGGGATCGAACCCCCGACCTCACGGGTATGAACCGTACGCTCTAGCCAGCTGAGCTACACCGCCATAAGTGATATTCAAATAAGTGGAGCCTAGCGGGATCGAACCGCTGACCTCCTGCGTGCAAGGCAGGCGCTCTCCCAGCTGAGCTAAGGCCCCATGTTTTGAAAAATCGGGAAGACAGGATTTGAACCTGCGACCCCCTGGTCCCAAACCAGGTGCTCTACCAAGCTGAGCCACTTCCCGTTAAT
>NZ_JAFEMR010000075.1:0-444 GCF_016892495.1 Bacillus sp. RIT 809
TCTACTTGAATCGTGCTCGGACGATCTGTTGCATTGTTATCATTCCAAGTCTTCGTTCCTGAAACGGATGTCGTTTTCACTTTATTCGGGATCTTAAGCTTTACGCCTTTTTCAGCATTTGCATCAATTGTAAAAGGCACTTTTACTTGAGGATCAAAATCCACATAGTCTGGAGCTTTAATCTCTGTTATATAGTAATTTCCTGGGTCTAGATTAAGGACCTCAACCATACCTTGTCCATCCGTTGTATAAGTATCGCCAATTTGTTCACCCGATTCCTTATACACCTTAAACGTAACATCTGGAAGGAGTTTTGTTTCATCTCCTTCAATATGCTTCACGATTCTTAACGTTCCTTTAGGAGGTAAATCTCCGTCAGCACCCCCACCTGAGTTTATATTATCAGCCCAGGCCTGCTCTGAAAACGTTACCGGTTGCTCATTT
>NZ_JAFEMR010000076.1:0-427 GCF_016892495.1 Bacillus sp. RIT 809
TTTTGTTTTTTCCGCGCGGTCGTGGCGGAACGGCAGACGCGCTAGGTTGAGGGCCTAGTGGGGGAAACCCCGTGGAGGTTCAAGTCCTCTCGGCCGCATCAAAAAATCTTTTAAAAAAGTACTTGCATTTGAAAATGTAGTATGATAAGATAATTGAGTCGCCAAAATACAACGACGAAAAAACATCATGAATAAGCGCCCGTAGCTCAATTGGATAGAGCGTTTGACTACGGATCAAGAGGTTAGGGGTTCGACTCCTCTCGGGCGCGCCATAACGGGAAGTGGCTCAGCTTGGTAGAGCACCTGGTTTGGGACCAGGGGGTCGCAGGTTCAAATCCTGTCTTCCCGACCACGCGGGTGTAGTTTAGTGGTAAAACAAGAGCCTTCCAAGCTCTGGTCGAGAGTTCGATTCTCTTCACCCGCTTTT
>NZ_JAFEMR010000077.1:0-397 GCF_016892495.1 Bacillus sp. RIT 809
AACGTTATCTAGTTTTGAGAGAATATAAAAAACTTATTGACTTTCTAAGTGAATCAAGTATAATAATATTTGTCTCAAGCGAATATAGTCTGGTAATGATGGCAGAGAGGTCACACCCGTTCCCATACCGAACACGGAAGTTAAGCTCTCTAGCGCCGATGGTAGTTGGGACCTTGTCCCTGTGAGAGTAGGACGTTGCCAGGCAATATTATTCCGCAGTAGCTCAGCGGTAGAGCTATCGGCTGTTAACCGATCGGTCGTAGGTTCGATTCCTACCTGCGGAGCCATTGGAGAGCTGTCCGAGTTGGCCGAAGGAGCACGATTGGAAATCGTGTATACGTCACAAGCGTATCAAGGGTTCGAATCCCTTGCTCTCCGCCATAAGCATTTTATAATA
>NZ_JAFEMR010000078.1:0-385 GCF_016892495.1 Bacillus sp. RIT 809
AACATCTGACGATAAAAGCGAGGATAATTGGCTTTCTCATCTTCGCTACTCACGTACAATTCAGCCATTGCGAAGTCTAATCCAACTACACTTTCTACTTCTTTCTGAACAATTTCCTTTTCATATTCAGTTAAGACAGACACATAATACTTGCCAGTTGGTGTCATCGAAATCGTGCATGATTTGATGATATAATTTTGCGGGATCTCTCTATGTTGTTTCAGTCGTACTAATTTCAGTTTCGGTAATTTGATATAACCATGAAATAACATAATATTTCCGTTTACTCGATTCGTTGTATAGGATTTTCTACTCTTTCTACTTTTGAATGTAGGAAAATCACTTTGACCACTAAAAAAATTCTTATAAGCAGTTTGCAAGTTTA
>NZ_JAFEMR010000079.1:0-383 GCF_016892495.1 Bacillus sp. RIT 809
AACTTCTTCTTTCAATGTTTATCATACAAGTGCGAGAAGTATGGCATTGAGTATGTAAAAGCTGATAAATGGTTCGCCTCAAGTAAGATTTGCTCATGTTGCGGAGTAAAATACGACCATTCAGTTCAACCAGAAGGACAGTGGAGTTTAAAAATACGTGAGTGGCGTTGTGTTCCATGCAATAGCCATCACGATAGGGATTTAAATGCTTCGATAAATTTATCAAGATGGGTAAAATAAATGCTTGATAATATGAGGTAACGATACTGCCTCGTGTGGAGTGTTATACCCCTCGTCCCTTTGGGGTTGCGAGAACACGATGAAGCACTAACTTGTGTAAATTTGATTGAATTGTATAGATTTAGTTAAGTTTATCGTATCGG